>DYIC01000008.1:0-47608 GCA_020723845.1 Hydrogenophaga sp. | reverse complement strand
GCGGCCACCAGCACCGCCGCAGTGGTGATGAAACCATCGACCACGATCACACGCCGCTCGGCCGCAGCCTGCAGCACGACACCCACCAGGGTCGCGATCTCGAAGCCCCCCAGGGCCGCCAGTGCGGCCAGCGGCTCGTGCGCCGTCGCGTGGCGCGCCAGCACCTGGCGCAGCAGCGCGATCTTGCGCTGCACGCCCGCTGCGTCCAGGCCCGTGCCCGCGCCGGTGCAGTCGGCGATGTCGAGCCCCGTCAAGCGGCTCATCAACAGTGAGGCCGCCGAGGTGTTGCCGATGCCCATCTCGCCCAGCAGTACCACATTGCCGGGCAAATCACGCACCAGCGCCATGCCGTTGGCAAGCGCCGCCTCGCACTGGGCCATGCTCATGGCCGGGCCCTGCAGCGCGTCGGCGCTGCCAGGGGCGATCTTGGCGTGCCGCAATCCCGGCCGCAGCGCGAAGTCGTGCCGCACGCCGCAGTCCACGACGGTCAGCGCCAACCCGTGTTGGCGCGCCAGCACGCTCACCGCCGCGCCCCCGGCCAGAAAGTTTTCCACCATCTGCCACGTCACATCGCTGGGATAGGCCGACACGCCGTGCGCCGCCAGCCCGTGATCGGCGGCGCATACCACCAACTGCGGCGCCTGCAGCGTGGGTGCGCCGGTGCCCAAAATCAGTCCGATGCGCAGGGCCAGCGCCTCCAACCGTCCCAGCGACCCCTGGGGCTTGGTCTTGTCGTCCAGCGCGCGCTGCAGGCGCGCCGCAAGGACGGTGTCGTCGATGTCGTCGATGGTGGGCAATGACAGGCTCATGGGCTTTCCTTCAAGTCAACAAACGATCCAGCGTGTCGGCCCCGAGGTGCGCTTGCACCGTGTCGGCCAACGCGTCGAAAACCGATGCCAGCGACGGCACGCCGGTGCCCCACAGGGCGCGCAGGACGGCGTCATTTTCGAACAGGCCGTGCAGGTAGCAACCGAGCACGCACCCGTCGGCGCTCTGCCAGACCAGCCCGGGCAGCACCTCGCGACCCTGCCCTGCCAGGGCGGGGTGGATCGCGGTCTGACCGTGGTGGATTTCATAACCGCGCACGGCCACACCCGACAGCGCCGACCACGGCGCGCCCAACGTGCCGAAGGTGGCCTCGGCGCGCTGCACCGTCTTGTCCAGGGCAAAGACGGTCACCAGCGGCAGCAGCCCCAGCCCGGCCGCGTTGCCGTCGATGCCATGCGGGTCGATGAGCGCCTCACCCAGCATCTGCAGACCGCCGCAGATGCCCAACACCGCGCGTCCCGCGCGTGCGTGCGCGACGACGGCGTGATCGAGCCCCTGCGCGCGCAGCCAAGCCAGGTCGGCCGCCGTGGCCTTGGAACCCGGCAGAATGATCCAGTCCGCACCGGTGCAGTCGGCGGGCGTGCGCGCCCACACCACGCGCAGGCCCGGCACGCGGGTCAGGGGCTGAAACTCATCCAGGTTGCTGATGCGCGGGTAGGCCACGATGGCGACCGTCTGCCGTGCCGACCCGTCGCCCCGCGCGCGGTCGTCGAAAACGCCGTCCTCTTCCGGCAGGCCGTGGTCGCGCCACAACGGCAGCACCCCCAGCGTAGGCACCCCGGTCAGTGCGTGCAGTTGCTCGGGCGCCGGGGCCAGCAGCGCGGGGTCGCCGCGAAATTTGTTGAGCACGAACCCACGCAAGCGCGCGCGCTGATCCGGCGGCAGCAAGGCCCAGGTGCCGTACAAGTGGGCGAAAGCACCGCCACGGTCGATGTCGCTGACCAAGAGGCAACGCGCATCGGCATGCGCGGCCACCCGCAGGTTGACGATGTCGCTGGGCTGCAGGTTGATCTCGGCCGGGGACCCTGCGCCTTCGATGACGACGACCTGATGGCGCGCGCGCAGCTCATCCAGCGCCGCCTGCACCCGCGGCCATAGGGCAGCGCTGCGCTGCCGCCATGGCATGGCGCTCAGCGCGGCATCGACCTGGCCCCACACCACCACCTGGCTGCGCGTGTCGGCCTCGGGCTTGAGCAGCACCGGGTTCATGCGCACGTCGGGCTCGACCCCCGCCGCCAGCGCTTGAAAATACTGCGCCGCCCCCATCTCACCCCCGGCCACCACGCGGGCATTGTTGCTCATGTTTTGCGCCTTGAACGGGGCCACGCGCCAACCGCGCCGCGCGTAGTACCGGCACAGCGCCGTGGCCAGCCAGCTCTTGCCCGCACCACTGGAGGTACCCCAGACCATGATGCACACCGCGCTCATGCCGCCCTCCCCACTTCGGCTGCCTCGGCCCGCAGCGCTCGCTGCAGGGCGTCCACGGCCGCGGGTGGCTGGGCGCTCAGACGCCACCAGCCGGGCAGGCCAAACGAGGTGGCATCGCGCAGCTTGACCCCGTGCGCGCGCAACGCATGGACATCGATGGGCTGCGGCGGCCGCGCGACGAAAAACGGCGCCGCGCTCGGGCGCACGGCCCAGCCCAGGCCGCACAAACGTTCGGCCAGCGCGTCACGCCACTGCGCCAGGGTCGCTCGGCACGTCAGCAACCACGGCTCGCACGCGGGGTCACACCAGGCCTCGAGCATGGCCACCCCGTGCGCTCCAACTGGCCACGAGGGCGCCAAGGCCTGCAATTCGGCGACCATCGGCTCGGCACCGGCAGGCGCGATCAGGTACGCGCCGCGCACGCCCGTCAGCCCCAGCGCCTTGTTGGGCGACCACAACTGCCACAGCCAGTCAGCCCCCCAACGGGTGGTGAAGCTTTGGCCCGACAGGCGCAGCGGGTCATAGGCCAGATCGACCACCACAGCGGCGCCCGCCCCGGCTGCGCTTTGGGCCGCGTGCACCCGTGCGGGGGGTTCCTCTTCTCCCAGCGGGCTACCGGGATCGCACAGCCACACCACGTCCGCCGATGCCGGCTGGGCCGCGCACGCCAAGCCCCAGCTCGCCGCTGCGGCGGCATACTCACCGTAGCCGTGCTCGGGCACCCACACGCAGCGAGCCCCACGGCGCGCGCCCCAGGCGGTCACGCGCCGGATGGCCTCGCTCGCGCTGGCCGCGATCAACACCCGTTCGGGAGACACACCGTGGCGCTGCGCCAGCTGCGCCCGCAACGCGGTGTAGGCGGGGTCGGGGTACCGGTCGGCATCCGCGCCCTGTACCGCCGCCAGCGCAACCGACCAGGGGCCGCAGGCGTTGGCGTTGGTGGAAAAATCCCACCGTGCCACGCCCGCTGCATCGGGGCCACCGTGCGTGGGCGTGGCTGTGGGCACACCCTCTCTCCTCATCTCCATCCCTCCGCGGACAGGCCGGCCAGCAGGGCCACCAGCGCCCCCACTGCCAGCAGCGATACCACCGACTGACACCAGCGCAGTGCGCATGCGGTATCGGCGGGCTGGGGCGCACGCCCGGCCTCATTCAGCACATACACGCCCGGCTTGCGCAAACCAACCCCCAACCCGAGGGCCAAAGCGGCCATGGGCCAGCCACCGTTGGGCGACGGCGTGCGACGCGCCTGCGCGCGCAATTGGCGCCAACGCCACGTGTGCCCCTTTGTGGGGGCCGACGCACAGCGGGGACGCGTGCCCCACAGCAGCAGCGCGGTCAGCCGCGCGGGAAGCCACGACAGCACGTCATCGGTGCGGGCCGCCCAGCGCCCCGCCCACGTCCAATCCCGCCCGCCGCGTGGCCCCCGGTAGCCCCACATCGCATCTGCCGTGTTGGCGTAGCGGTAGAGCGCTGCCCCCGGCAACCCCGCCACGGCAAACCACAGCAGCGGCGCGACCACCGAATCGTTGAGATTTTCCGCCAGCGTCGACAGCGCCGCGCCGCGCACATCGGCTTCGTCGAGTGTGTGCACATCGCGGCTGACGAGCCGCTGCACCTGCGCACGCCCGGCAGACAGCGACCGCGCCAGCGCCGCCTCCACCGCGGCCACTTCATCGCGCAGCATGCGCCACGCGAACATGGGCTTGAGGCACACACCCAACAGCAGCCCCTGCCAGACGCTCGGCAGGCGCGCCAGGGCCGCCTGCAGCGCGACGGCACAGGCAACCACGACGGCAGCGCCCGCCCACCAGGCCAGCGTACCACGCCACCAGGCGCGGCGCGCCGCATCGGGCGGTGCCGGGGCGGCCGGCGCCGCCCATGCGCCCGCCCAGGCCAAATAGCGCCCCATCCAAACCACGGGGTGCCAACGGGCTGGGGGCTCGCCCCAAACCCCATCGATCAGCCATGCCACCACGATGGCCAGCCCGCCCCCGATCATGTGGGGTGACGGCACCAGCACTGGCTGACCATCCATCATTCGCGTGCCACTCCGTCAGGGGATCGCCAAGCCAGACCGGCAGACCCGTCACTGCCGGGCAACCAAGCGGCCCCCCAACATTGGGCCCACCATCGGGCACGCCCCACGGCAATGCGGCCATCGTCGAAATCCACGATGTAGATCCGCTGCGCCGTCTGCGGGCGCGCCGGGATGCGGGGCAGCCTCCCGTCAGTCAGCAGCCACAGGTGGCGCAACGCCCCCGGATACCGGCGCGCATGGGCTCGCAGCGCCGCGTCGGCTTGCGCCAGGGCGGCCTCCATCGGCGTGCCGCCCCCACAACCCACGGGGCGTAGCCGCTCGATGAAGGCACGTCGCGCAAACGCGGGGGCCTGGATCCACTCCACCCCTTGCCCCCCAAGGGCCAGTAGGGCGACCTGTTGACCGGCGGTGCGCGCCTGCTCGAGCAAACCCGCGGCATACGCCTTGGCACGGGCGATTCTGCCGCTCCAGCCCATCGAACCGGAACGATCGATCACGATCAAGTGCAGATCCGCGGGTGTCTGCAAGCGATGCCGTCGCCTCAAGTGCCGCAGCTGCAGGGGCTGCGGCCCTTTGCGCTGCAGCGTCGCTGGCCAATCGACTGCCCCGTCGGCGTATTCTTCCGATCGGCCCATCGACTGCCCCTGGGGGCGCACCGCCCATTGGCGTGGCCACCGCGGCAGGCTGCTCGCCCAAGGCGCCTGACCCACCGGGTGGCTCACGCCTTTTTTATGGGCCAGCCCTTCCACGCGACAGACCCCATCCTGTCGACGGGCTGCGGGGGGAGTGCGCCCCAGCCGTCATGGCCATCAGCGGCAACAGCGCCCTCCTCGCTGGCGCGCGCGGCGTCCCCGACACTGCCGGTAAGCGCCTCCGGAGCGCCTCCCCAAACGCGCGCCGCGTTCGTCACCGGCTGCGGTGCTGGGGCCGGGGACGATGCCGATCGCCGGTGCGCCAGCGCCATGTCAGCGACAGCATGCACATCCTCGGGTGTGATGCACTCGCGACCCAGCCACACTGCGTGTGCACGGGAGGCCTTGAGCAACACCAAATCACCTCTGACACCATCGACCTGGGCTCGATGAGCGAGTGTGGCGGCCACCTGAAATACCTCGTCCGACCAAGACAGCGCGGGCAGCAAGGCTCGCGCTCGCTGCAAGCGCTGCCGCCAAGTCGCCTGTTGGTCGGCATGCTGGCGCGCGAACGCCGCCGGATCGGCCTCGTACGCCAGCCGTGCGCGCACGATCGCCGCCCGCACACTCGGATCGGACGGGTTGTCCAGTGCCACGAACAAACCGAATCGATCCAACAACTGGGGGCGCAATTCGCCCTCTTCGGGATTCATGGTGCCCACCAAAACAAACCGCGCCGCATGGCGATGCGACACGCCGTCGCGCTCCACGATGTTGACGCCGCTGGCCGCGACGTCGAGCATGGCGTCGACCAATGCATCGGACAACAGGTTGACCTCGTCCACGTAGAGCACCCCGCCGTGCGCGCGGGCCAACAGACCCGGCGCCAGCCTTACGCTGCCGTCGCGCAACGCCCCCTCCACGTCCAGCGTCCCCACGACCTGCTCGAGCGTGGCGCTCAGTGGCAAGGTCACGAACGGGGCATCCGGGAGCAACTGGGCCAACGCGCGCGCTGCGGTGGATTTCGCCGTTCCGCGGGGGCCGCTGACGAGCACTCCCCCCAAACCGGGATCGATGGCCGCCAACAACAACGCCAGCTGCAACCTTGGCTGCCCAACGAGCGCGGTAAAAGGGAAAGAGGGCGCCGCCGACATGTCGTCGACCAAAGGTGGGGAGGTGTTCACAGGGGGTTCACCGAAGGGTTGTTTTCCATGGCGTCATCCAGCCACAGCAGCGCCTCGCGCAGTCGTTCGGCGTAGGCGCCGCCGTCTCGCCACAAACCGCGCTGGATGGCCTCTAGCAAGCGCAGCCCCAAGCTGCGCAGGGCTTGCGGGTTGACTTGCTGCAGAAAAGCCTGGTTGACAGGATCGAGAACATAGGTATCCGCCATGAGGGCGTATTGGTGGTCAGCCACCAAGCCCGTGGTCGCGCCAAAGCCAAACAGCAGATCGACGGTCGAAGCCATCTCGGCCGCCCCGCGATAGCCGTGTTGGCGCATGGCAGCCACCCATTTCGGATTGACGGCGCGCGCCCGCACGACACGCGCCAGTTCCTCGGCCAGGGTCCGGATGCGAGGCGCGCCAGGCACACTGGCATCGCCATGATAGACCGCTGGCGCCTGGCCGCGCAGCCATGTGCTGGCGGCAGCCATGCCCCCCAGAAAGGGGTAATAACCGTCCGAATCGAGAATATCGTGCTCGCGGTTGTCCTGATTGTGCACGACCACATCGACCGCGGCCATGCGCTGCATGAACGAATGGTGCGCCGGGGCGCCGTGCTGGCCCTGTCCATAGGCGTAGGCGCTGGCGTTGACGAAGGCTTGGGCCAGCTCGTCACGCGCGCGCCAGCGCCCGCTCTGAATGCGTTCCTGGATACCATTGCCATAGTCCCCCAAGCGCGGACCAAACACGCGCCAAGTCGCCCTTCGCCACGCCTCACGGGAGTCCTCCCCGTGCGCTCGAGCCAGCCCCGCCTCGCGTTGCACGCGCAACCGTATCGGGTTGACCTCGTCGGGCTCATCCTCTGGGGGGATGGCGGCGACCGCTTGCACCGCAACATCGAACAAATCGATCAAGGCGGGAAATGCGTCACGAAAAAAACCCGAGATCCGCAATGTCACGTCGATGCGCGGACGCTGCGTGATGCTCATGGGCAAGACCTCGATGTCCACGACACGACCACTGCCCTCCGCCCAACGGGGCCGCACGCCGAGCAGGGCCAGCGCCTGCGCAAAATCCTCGCCACCGGTGCGCATGGTGCTCGTGCCCCAGACGGACATGCCCACGCTTTCGGGATAGGTGCCGTGGTCTTGCAGGTGCCGCTCGACGAGCCGCTGGGCCGCCTGCATTCCCATGGCCCAAGCCGTAGGCGTGGGCACGGCCCGGGTATCGACAGCATAAAAATTGCGGCCGGTGGGCAACACATCGATACGCCCGCGCGACGGTGCACCGCTGGGACCAGGCGGGACGAATTGCCCCCGCAGACCGGACAACAACTGGGTCATTTCCTGCCGACCGCAAGCGTCCAACCGGGGCGCCACTCGACCCAGGGCGTCCGACAGCACAGCGCAAGTGCGCGGCCACTGGGCCGGGTCGAACCGGCATGGCTCGGCCAGCGCCTGCAGGGCGAGCCGCTCTAGGCGCTCGCGGGTATGGCCATGGTGGCGCCACGGGCCATCGTGGACGGCCACTAGGGGAGCGGGGCGCGATCCCTGCCACGGCGCTGCCGCTTCGGCCTGCAAGGGATCGTAGCCTTCCAGCCCGAGATCGGCTGCCAGGGCGCGCAAAAGGCTGTCCTGTTCCATGCCAGAACCGCGGGGAAACCGGACCAGCGCCATCAGGGTCTCGAGACGCGCAGGGCCCTGCGGAGAGCGCCCGAAAATGTGCAGCCCTTGCCGAATTTGACTTTCTTTGATGTCGCACAAATACGCGTCCAGACGCTGCAACAGGGCAACGCGCTGCCCCTCGTCGGCGGGCGTCTCGAACCCCAGATCACGGTGCAGTTGGTGCTGCAGGACGTCGTCCAGAATGCGCTCCCGCAGGCGCTGCGCGCGGCGCGGGTCCAGCAGCAACGCCTCGTAGTACTCGTCCATCGTTCGCTCGATGGCCTGCAGCAGGCCGTAGGTTTCGGCGCGCGTCAAGGGTGGCATGAGATGGTCGACGATGACCGCCTGCGTGCGCCGTTTGGCCTGGCACCCTTCCCCCGGATCGTTGACGATGAACGGGTACAAATGGGGCATCGGCCCCAATACCCAGTCGGGCCAGCACCCCTGCCCCAGCGCCACGCTTTTACCGGGCAACCATTCCAGGTTGCCGTGTTTGCCTACGTGCACGATGGCATCGGCCTGCCAATGCTCGCGCAGCCAGACGTAGAAGGCCAGATACGCATGGGGCGGCACCAGATCGGCATCGTGGTAGGTGCGCACAAGATCGATGTCGCGCCCGCGCGGAGGCTGAATTCCCACGAATACTCGCCCCAGCCGCAAACCAGGAATCATGATGCGCCCCTGTCGCACCATGGGGTCACACTGCGGCGGTCCCCACAGGGCGTCCACCTGCGCGCGCAGCGCTGCGGGCAACGAGGACAAAGAACGCTCGTAGTCTTGCAGCGCCAGGCTTTGGACAGCCGGGCGCATCGGGTTGGCCTCCAAACTGTGGGTGACGCTCTGTTGCAACAACGCCATGAGCCGCTGTCCATCCGCTGGCAGATCCCCCACATCGACGCCCTGCTCGCGCAAGGCATCGAGGATGGCCAACAGCGATGCAGGCGTATCCAACCCGACGGCGTGGCCGATGCGCGCATCGTCGCAAGGATAGTTGGCCAAGATGAAGGCCAACCGCAGGCGATGGGGAGGTTGTCTGCGCAGCCGACACCACCGACGCGCCAGCTCTGCCACAAAGTCGATGCGGTCGAACGCGGCTTCATAGCGCGCCACATCCACCTCGGCCCTTTCGCAACGCCAGCCCGTGCCTTTGAAGCTGATGGCCCGCGTGATGATGCGCCCATCGACCTCTGGCAACACCACGTGCATCGCTTGGTCGCGCGGCGACAAGCCGTGCGGATCCTGGGCCCAGCGCTCGCGGCTGCTGCCGGCGGTGATCAGCTGGAGGACGGGGGCGTCACCCCACCATGGACAGGTCTCGTCCCCGTCACCATCGCCACCGCCAGCGGCAAATGCCGTCGTGTTGAGCACGATATCGACCGGTTGCGACGCGACGGCGGCACGCAGCGCGGATTGCGCAGCGCAAGATTTGAGTGAGTCCACCGCCCACGCGCGCACCTGCAATCCCCGCTCCGCCAACGCCTGCATGAGGCGATCGAAAACGCCGGTATTGCCGGCCAACACATGCGCACGGTAGAGCACGAGCAACGCCGTCGGTGCTTGTGTATCGACGCGGGGCAGCGCCGTGGCCGGCTGATACGGAAAAACCTCTGGCATGGGCTCGGGGGGATCGGGCGGAAGGCCGATCCCCCAAACACGGTGCAGGATGGTGGCAAAAAACCGCTGCGCGTTGACGCGACCGCCCTCACGCAGATATCGCCACAGCAGCCGACTGTCGGCGACACCCGCGCTCGAGCGCAACAGGAGCTGCGCATCCTCCTGCATGTCTCCTGAAAAGAGCGCCACCCACTGGCCCTGGCGCTGTGCCATGGCCGTCACGCGCTCGACCAGATAAGCCCAGTCAGCTGCGGCCCCCAGATGATCGATGACGATGGCGCGCGCATGGCTCAACACGTCGTCGATATACCAATCGACCGAGGCGGGCTGGCGCAGCGCCATCAAATTGGTCAATCGCACGCGCGGCGCTGTCTCGGGCAGTGCCTGCACCGCCTCGGCCAGCAACGACAGCGTGGTGTCCGCTGCGCTGAGCACCACGATGTCGCCGGGCGATTGCGACACGCGCACCACGCCGGCTGCGCCATCATCGACGAAGCCCCCGGGGCGAGCAGCGAGCACGTGCATAGGGCAACCTGTCGCTCGTTATGCTGGTGTCGACTCGCCCACGTGCACCGCATCGGCGCCCAAGCGCTGCCGCAGCAGTGCCTCGATTCCGTCGCGCGCCAAATCGCGGCCGATGAAGACCAGGCGGCTCACGCGTGGCTCATCGGCCCGCCACGGCCGATCGAAGTGGCTATCGAACCGTTGCCCCACGCCTTGCACGACGAGCCGCATCGCTGCCCCAGGCAGCGCCACGAAGCCTTTGATGCGGTAAATCGGCCAGGCCAGCACGCAGGCCTGCAAGGCCTGTAGCAGCTGCGTGCGATCGCGCACGTTCAGCGTCAGCACCAGCGAGTCAAAAGCGTCGTGATCGTGGTCATCCTCCTCGTCGTGGTGGGTACGCCGGGTGTCGATGACGTCTTCCACCGCCCGCTGAAGACCCAGCAGCACATCTGGATCCAGCTGACCGTGTTGACTCAAGACGCACTGCACCCCCGGCGCCGTGTGAGCACGCACACTTCGTAGCACCCCCGCGAGTGCCTCGGGTGGCAGTGCATCGACTTTGTTGACGACAACCAAGTCGGCAGTGGCGAGCTGATCGGCATACAACTCCGCCAACGGCGATTCGTGATCGAGGTTTTCGTCCGCTTGGCGCTGGGCCTGCACCGCCACCGGGTCGTCGGCAAAACGCCCCTCGGCGACCGCGGGGGCGTCGACCACGGTGACCACCGCATCGACGGTGAAGGCATGTTTGAGCGTGGGCCACTGAAATGCTTGCACCAGAGGCTTGGGCAGCGCCAGCCCGGAGGTTTCGATGACCAGGTGGTCGATGCGATCGCGGCGCGCCGCCAACCGCTCCATCGCGGGCGCGAACTCCTCCTGGACGGTGCAGCACAGACAACCATTGGCCAATTCGATCATCTCGCCGTTGGGCTGACCGCTCTCGTCACAACCGATGCCACAGCCGCGCAACAGCTCGCCATCGATGCCCAGCTCACCAAATTCATTGACGATGAGCGCGATGCGGCGTCCCTGTGCGTGGGTCAACAGATGGCGCAGCAGCGTGGTTTTACCAGCCCCCAGAAAGCCGGTGACGATCGTGGTGGGGATCTTGCGCACATGCATAGGGTGATGCCTCGGTGGAGTCGTTGGGATAGGGCTGCGGGGTTTTTTCAGTCTTCGATGCCACGCTGGGCGGGCACACCCGCCTGAAAATGGTGTTTGATCAGTGTCATCTCGGTGACGGTGTCGGCCAGCTCGATCAGCTCCTCAGGCGCGTGGCGGCCGGTCAACACAACGGTCACGCCCGCCGGGCGGCGCCGAAGACAGTCCAACACCCGCGCCAATGGCACCCAGCCGTAGCGCAACGGATACATGATTTCGTCCAGCACGACCATGAAGTGCGCCCCTGCCTCGATGGTCGCCTCGGCTTTGGTCCAGCCGTCGAGCGCCAGCTGCGCAGAATGCGCCAGATCGCGGCTTTTCCAGCTAAACCCGTCACCCAACCCCTCGATCGGAATGCCGAGTTGGGAAAAGACGCGATGCTCGCCGAAACGAGCGGTCGGCACCTTCATGAACTGGTAGATCTTGACCGCCTTGCCCCGTCCGTGCGCGCGCAGCGCCAGCCCGAACGCGGCGGTACTTTTGCCCTTGCCCGGGCCAGTGTGCACGATGACGAGGCCGCGGCGTTCACCGCTGGGCCGCGGCGTGTCGCGCTGAGCCGGTGGCTTGATCAGTTCCATGTCGCCTCCTGGAGCCCGGCGGGGTGAGCGTCGTGGGAATGCGCCGGTGCCCGCCGCAAAAGGTAGGTATCCATGATCCAGCCGTGCTGTGCGCGTGCCCGCCGGCGTTGCGCGGCGATGACCGAACCGACGTCGGCCAGAGGTCCGTGCGCCAGTAGCTCTTGCGGCATCCCCAGATACGCCCCCCACCAAATGGTGATGCCGTCCGGCGGCAAGGTGAGGAACGACGCTTGGCCGTCCAACATGACTGCGACCGTATCGGCCTGCCGTGGCCAACCATGGTCGCGCAGCCAACGACCGGTGGTGATGAAGATCGGGGCATGGATCTCGTTGAGCGCGACCGCGTGCGCGGCTGTCAGCGCTTGCAGCGCCGTGATGCCGGGGACCACGCGCGTGCGCAACGTTACCTGTTGGGCCAAACGTTGCGCGATACGCAAGCTGCTGTCGTACAGGGAGGGGTCACCCCACACGAGCATGGCCACCCGCCCACCGGTCGGCAAATGCTGCCGCAGCGACGTGTGCCACACATCGGCGATGGCATCGTGCCACCGTTGCACTGCCAAGCAGTAGTCCGCCAGCGCCTGCGCCGGTTGGCGCTCGGGCATGTCAAACCATGCCAGCCGTACCCCCGTGCCGCTTAGCCACTGCTCGCATATCTGTTGCCGCACCGCCGCCAATGCGGCTTTTTCTTCACCTTTGCGCGGCAACAAAACGAGATCAGCCTCCTGCAGCGCGACCACGCCTTGGCGTGTCAAGTGGTCGGGGCAGCCGGTGCCCATGCCGATGAGGGTCAGCTCGACGCGCATGCCCCGCGCTCCGTGTCCATGCCCTCAACCGCGTCAACGGCCATTCGCCTCGACCGCCGGTGGCGCCGCTCGTAATCGGCCGCGTACAGCCGGCTGCGCCCGACCGCATCGGGATCCAGGTTGCGCCCCACCATGATGATGGCGGTGTGTAGAGGGCCTTGCCCGACCGCGGCGTCCTCGATCGTGCCCAAGGTCGCGCGTACCACACACGCGTCGGGCCACGACGCACGCCACACCACCGCCGTCGGCGCGTCAGCCCCGTAGTAGGGCAACAGCGCCCGCACCACGTCGGAAAGCGCGTGGATCGACAAGTGAATCGCCAATGTCGCCCCCGTGCGCGCAAACTGTTCCAACGACTCGGTCGTGGGCACTGGGGATGCGCGCCCTTGCAAGCGCGTGAGCACCACCGACTGACTCATGCCGGGAACCGTGAGCTCACAACCCAGCTCTGCGGCCGCGGCCGCAAACGACGGTACACCGGGCGTGATGGTGTATGGGATGCCGAGCGCCCGCAGCGCGTGAAGCTGCTCGCCCATCGCCGACCAAACCGACAGATCGCCCGAGTGCAAACGAGCCACATCCTGCCCGAGCTCGTGGGCGCGGCGTATTTCGTCGATGATGTCTTCCAGGCACAGCGCCGAGGTGTCCACAATACGTGCCCCCGGCGGGCAATGCGCCAGCACCCCCGCAGGCACCAGTGAACCCGCGTACAGGCAAACGGGACTGGCAGCGATCAAATCGCGCCCCCGCAGCGTCAACAGATCAGGCGCGCCTGGTCCCGCGCCGATGAAATGCACCGTCATGCCTCGACCTCCCACATCCATTGCATCCACGGGCGTGCCGGCTGCCAAGCGTGGCCGCCCCCCAGTGGCTGCGCCTGTGTGATCGTGAATTGCCACAGCTCGCCACCCCAGCGCGCGTGCAGCGACTGCAAGCACGCCATCGTGGCCAACGTCACCGCGTTGACCACCAAGCGACACCCCGCCGGCAAGCGCGCACGCAGCGCGTCGAACACCCCAGTATCGAACCCTCCCCCCACGAAGACCGCCTGCGGGTCCGGCAGGCGGGGTAGCGCCTCGAGTATCGATGTCGCGTGGACGTGCAAGCGCGGCTGCACACCGAGACGCTGCGCATTGAGCTGGATGTGCGCGGCACGCAACGCCTGGCGTTCAACGGCATGCGCGAGTCCGCCCGTGAGGCACCACTCGATGGCCACCGAGCCCGCGCCGGCACCCAAATCCCACAACACCTCGCCCGGTCGCGGGGCCAATGCCCGCAGCGTCAGCGCCCGCATCGGCGATTTGGTCATCACGCCATCGTGCACGAAGCACGCATCCGGCAAGCCGGGTGTCACGGGCAGACCCGCGGGACCGTCACACAGCCAAAACGCCACTGCCAACGGAGCCTGCAATTCAGGCAAACGGGGAGGCTCATGCAACACAAAGGGCACGACGCGCTCATGCGGCCCGCCCAAGCGCTGCAAGGCCCAACCCGCGCTGGCGCCGTAGCCAAGCTCGCTCGCCAGGGCCGCCAGCTCGTGCAGCTGCGCCGCGTCACGCAGCAACGCGATCAGGCGTTGCCCACGCCGCAGCCACGGTCTCGCCGTACTGCTGGGCAGGCTGTGCAAACCGAGGCACGCCGTGTCCTCGAGGCGCCATCCCAGACGCGCGGCTGCCCACGAGAAGGTGGACGGTCCCGGGTAAGCCACCCATTCGTGGGCGGGCAGATGGCGGGCGAGCGTGCCCCCTACTCCATACCAAAACGGGTCGCCCGACGCCAGCACGACCACTGGCCGACCGCGCCACGCCAACACCGGCGCGACATCGAAGGGACTGGGCCATTCCTGCCCGCGCACGCCCGCTTGCACCAGGGCCAAGTGCCGGGCGCCACCAAAAATGCGCTCGGCACGCTCGATCGCGGCTCGGCTACCATCGCTGCATCCAGCCAGCCCATGTTCGCTCACACCGATGATCGTCAACCAAGGTTCAACCATCACGCCCCGTGTCCTTTTGTTGGGTGGCACCAGCGAAGCCAGTGAGCTGGCACGCGCCCTGGCAGCAGCGAAGGTGGCGGCCGTGTTCTCGTACGCTGGCCGTACCGCACAACCGCTGCCACAGCCCCTGCCCACCCGCGTAGGCGGCTTCGGCGGGGTGGCGGGCCTGTGCGAATACCTGCGCTCGCAGCGCATCACACACGTGATCGATGCCACCCACCCCTTCGCTGCGCAAATGAGCTGGCACGCCGCACAGGCCTGCGCGGCGACCGGTGTCGCCCTGCTCGCGCTGCAGCGCCCCGCGTGGACTCGCCAAGCGCGCGACCGGTGGCAATCGGTACCCGACATCCCCGCCGCGGTGGCTGCGCTGCCGCGAGAGCCGGCGCGCATTTTTCTGGCCATCGGCCGCCAACACATTCAACCATTTCTGGAGGCGGGTCCTCACCACTGGTGGTTGCTGCGCGTGGTCGATGCGGGGCCGACGCTGCCCGCACGACAGGGCGTTGTCGTGGTCGCGCGCGGCCCGTTCACCCCAGAGGGTGACTGGGCCCTGATGCGCGATCATGGGATCACACACCTCATCGCCAAGAACGCCGGGGGGCAGGGCGGCTACGCCAAACTGGAAGCCGCTCGCCGCTTGGGCTGTACGGTCATCATGATCGAGCGGCCGCCCCAGCCCGATCGACCCGTGGTCGAGACCGTGGCCGGGGTCCTGCATTGGCTGGGCTTGACAGAGGAGGCTCATGCGGTGGTCACCTGACGAGGGGTGTAGACGAACGGCCCGACACGCTTCGTGCGCGAGCTTCCAACGATGACCAGGGTCCGCATGTCGACCATATCGGCGCTGACCTGGCACAGCGGTAACGACCGCACGGATTCCTGCGGCGTGTACACGGCACGAGCCAGCACCACCCAGCGCGCGGGCTCGCAGCGATGCTGCAACAGATCGAGCACGCGCCCGAAACCGTCGGGACGGGCGTTGGAGCGGGGGTTGTACAGCGCCAAGGCCATGTCGGTGTCGACCGCCGCGAGCACACGCCGCTCGATCAGCGGCCATGGCTTGAGGTTGTCGCTCAAATTGACCACGCAAAAGTCGTGGCCCAGAGGCGCGCCCACCCGCGCTGCCGCTGCCAACATGGCGGTCACCCCCGGCAATACCTGCACGGCGACGCGCTGCCACTGCGGGTGCTCGTCCATGACTTCGAACACCGCCGAAGCCATGGCAAAGACCCCGGGGTCGCCCGACGATACGACGACCACCTGGGAGCCAGCAGCGGCCAGCGCCAACGCCAACTGCGCTCGCTGGCGTTCCTGCCGGTTGTCTGACACGTGGGTGCGCACGCCCGAGCGCCGCGGCACGCGCTCGACGTAGGGGCCATAGCCCACGATATCGGTGGCATCGTCCAAGGCCCGCTGCACCTCGGGAGTGACCAGATCGGGCGCGCCCGGCCCCAAGCCCACAACCTTGACGTATCCGCTCATGATGCGCGCTCCTGGGGCCGACGACCCTGCCCGTGCACCAACACCAAGGCAAAGTACGGACACGCCTCGTTCGGCACCTCGGCCAAGCGCTGCACACGCTGCTGCGGCATGGTGCCGTATTCCACCAACCACGCATTCGCCAGACGCCCGGTGCGCTCCAGCGCCTGGCGGATCCGACCCAAATGCCGCCCCGTTTTCATGATGACGAGCGCGTCAGCGCGCGCCATGTGCTCGACGAGTCGCTCGACGGGCAGCGTGCCCATCAGGACGGTCAACACGTCATCGCCCCAAGTGATGGGCATCCCAGTGGCCGCCCAACACCCCACCATTCCCGGCATGCCAGGCACCACCTCGACCTCGAGACGCGCTTGCAACCGCACATACAGATGCATGAAAGAGCCGTAAAAAAAGGGGTCCCCCTCGCATAGCACCGCCACGTCATCCTCGCGTGCCATGACCGCCAAGCGCTCGCTCCAGTGGTCATAAAACCCTGCCAGTGTGTCGTTGTAGACCGCACTGTCGAACGGCAACTCCGTGGTGACCGGGTATTCCATGGGACATTGGACTGCATCGCTGCGTAACAACCCCTCGACGATGCGACGCGCCTGCCCAGGGCGTCCACGTTTGCGGAAATACGCCACCTGCCGCACGGCGCGCAAGCGCTCCCGCGCGCGAACGGACATCAGATCCGGATCGCCTGGTCCCAATCCGACCCCAATGATGCGTCCCATCACACCTCCCGCTCGCACGCCAGCGCATTGAGCGCAGCCACCGCGATGGCCGAGCCCCCAAGGCGGCCCCGCACCACGATGGCCGGTGCCACCGCCGCTTGCAGCAACGCTTCTTTCGACTCCGCCGCTCCCACAAAGCCCACCGGACAGCCAATGATGGCGCTGGGTTGGGGGCAATCGTCCTGCGCCAACATCTCCAGCAAATGAAACAACGCTGTCGGGGCATTGCCCACCACCACCACCGCCCCCATCAGATGGGGACGCCACAACTCCACCGCCGCGGCACTGCGCGTCGTGCCAAGGCGGCGGGCCAACTCGGGCACGCCGGGGTCGTGCAAGGTGCACAGAATCGGGTTGTGGGCGGGTAGCCGCTGCCGCGTGATCCCCTCACTGACCATACGGGCGTCGCACAGGATCGGCGCACCCTCCGCCAACGCACGGCGCGCCGCCTGAACGGCCCCCGGCGTAAAAACGATGGAAGAAGCCAACCCCACCCAACCGCAGGCGTGGATCATGCGCACTGCGATGGGCTCCTCGTCCGCGGCGAAGTGCGCCAGATCGGCCTCGGCCCGGATGATGGCAAATGACTGGCGATAAATCACTGCCGCGTCCCGCTCGTATGAATAGGTCACGGTTGCAACTCCCGTAACAGGAGGCCGATGTCGCGCTGGGACAAGCCTGCTTCTTTGGCGGGCGTGTCTGCCATCGCCCAGCCCAGCCACTCCAGTCCTGTCTCGCCCACACGCACCGTCCACGTCGGCCCGCGATGCGCGCAACCCTTGGCACAGCCGGTCACGTGCAAGCGGGCCCAGCCAGGCAACCACGGTGCCAAAGCCTGTGCCACATCCTGCGTCGTTCCTTGGGCATGCCCGCACCCGGGCTGGCCGGTGCAGACTGCCGTGCGCCACCGGGGATCGTCAGCGCGCCAGACCAGCGCAGACTCGTCGATGGCGGACTGTAGGCCCTCACTCAGCACGGCGCGCCACGGCGTCAGCCGCACGCCCCCCTTCGCGCCCAACGTGGATAGCGTGGCAGCCGGCAAGCGCCCCCACGCCACCCCCAACAACCAGCCGACAGCCGTGCACCCCAGTGTCGGTTCCCAGCGCGGCGCGTCGGCAACGGCGTCGCGCTGCCAGTAAGCAGGCAAGCCGCCCGCCCGCACCCAGTCAGCAACACGCTGATGCCGCCCCGCGCCGCTGTCGCTGAACAGGCGCGCCAGCTCCAAGGCGGCATGTGCCGCTTCGTCTGCCGCCACACAGCGGCCCGCCGTCGCACCGTCGGCATACACCAGCAAGGCTTCGCCACGACGCTCGATGCGGACATCCGCCGATGCTTCGCGCAAACAGGGCCGCATGCCGGTATCGACCGCAAACCCCAGTTTGGCGGGCAAAGCCACGTCTGTGGCCTCGCGCAACGCTGCGCTGAGTGCATCCGCTACCGTATGCGTCACATCGCCAGGCTGCCAAAAGGGTTGCACCAACACGTTGCGCCGTGACTCGGCAGCCGCATCGGGGTCCAACAGGCCCAGCTCATGCAGCCCCTGCTGCAACGCGGGCAAGCCCGCTTGAGACACCCCGCGCAACTGCAAATGGGCACGCTGCGTGACGGTCAACTGCGGCTGCGCCCAACGTTGCGCAAGTGCGGCCAACCCTTGGGCCTGATCGGGACTCAAATAGCCACACCATGGCTTGATGCGCACCAGCCAGCCGTCAGCGGCCAGCATGGGACGCCAAGCCCCTGGACACCAACCTTTTCGCCGGGGTTGGAGCCCGGGCGCCGACGCCTGCTCACGATGCGTGCCCATTCAACCCTCCTCCTCTGCGACCCCATAGTAGGGGCTCAGCCCCACCGTCCGGCCCACGATCAACAAGCCGGGACCCGAACCATAGCCGGGTGATGCCCGCAACAGGCGCTCCAGTGTGGTGGCGTGTATCCGTTGTCCCGGACGGGTGCCGTCGATGACCATGGCCGCTGGCGTGGTCGGCAACAGTCCGTGAGCGATCAGCTGCTGCCCGATCGCCGCCACCCGCGTAACCCCCATGTAAAAGACCAGCGTCTGCGAGCCTCGCGCCAACGAGGCCCAATCCAGCGACGCATCGTCTTGCGCCCGGTGACCAGGAAGAAAGACGCAACTCGACGCCCACTGCCGGTGGGTCAACGCAATGCCTGCGGCAGCCGCGCAGGCCACGGCGGCAGTGACACCGGGGACGATCTCGAACGGGATACCCGCTGCCATCAGCGCTTGCATCTCCTCGCCGCCACGCCCAAAAACGAGAGGATCGCCGCCCTTGAGGCGCACCACCCGATGTCCCTGACGGGCATGCTCGATCATCAGTTCATGGATGGTGTTTTGCGGCAGGGTATGCGACCCCATGGTTTTACCGGCGTCGATTCGTCGGGCATGGGCCGGGATCCGCGCCAGGACGTCGGCACCGATCAAGCGGTCGTGAATGACGACCGTGGCGCGGTCCAGTCGATCGATGGCGCGCAGCGTCATCAGATCGAGCGGCCCTGGCCCTGCGCCCACGATCGACACCCATCCTCGATCAATCATGGTCAGGCACCGCGATACAAACGCGGCTCGACCCAGCGGCTGCTGCTCAACCGATGCCACTGTTTGGCCAGAGCCAACACCGCCAGATCGACCACAGGCTCGAGCAATACGACCGCCATGTACGCCGCGCCAAAGCGGGCGATCTCGACGAGGTTGTCCCCAGCCAGCCCGTGCCCATAGAGGGCCCAAAAGGCGACCCATGCGACGATACCGCCCTGATAGGCAGTCGACAACTTCAGCGCCTGGGTGTAACCGATATCGACATACCGCGTCTGGGACGGGATGATGCGCTGGGCCAACGCATGGATGGCAAACAGAGGCACGAGCAGCGTGGTGACGTTCATTCCGTACTGAGGCAGATCACTTGGCGCGAAAAACAGTCCTTGAACGAGCAAGCCCCCGGCCAGGCCCAATGCGGCGGGCGCCGCCCCTAGCGTGAGCAGCAACGTACTGCCCATGATCAGGTGCACCTCTGAGACGCCGACGGGGCGGTGCGGCAGCACCTCGAAAAACGAAAACACCAGCAACGTTGCGATCACACTGCGCACGGCCAATGGCAGCCAACCGTCGCACCGGGCGGTCTCCCAGACCTGTTTGGCTGCGTAGCCGAGCGCGGCTGCAGCGGTCGCATAACTGAGCACGATTTTGGCGCCCTCTACGACTCCCGGTTCGATGTGCATGGTTTGCTCCTCCAGTTGAATGGTGCCAATGGTGGCACCGACCGATGAAAAACCGCCCCTACCCCGCCAACACGCTCGACGTCAGCCCCACCCGCGCCAGCAGCGCCTGGTCGGCCTGCACGTCCGGGTTGCCCGTGGTCAGCAAGCGGTCCCCGTAAAAAATCGAATTCGCCCCAGCCAGAAAACACAACACCTGGGTCGCGTCATCCATCTGGCGCCGCCCAGCGGACAAGCGCACCTTGGCGCGCGGCATGGTGATGCGCGCCACCGCCACCGTGCGCACGAACTCCAGCGGATCCAGATCGGGCTGCTCGGCCAGGGGGGTTCCCTGCACCCTGACCAGTTGGTTGATCGGCACCGACTCCGGGTACGGGTCGAGATTGGCCAGCTGCGCGATCAATCCCGCGCGCCCACGGCGCGACTCGCCCATGCCCACGATGCCACCGCAGCACACGTGGATGCCCGCCTCGCGCACATGCTGCAAGGTGTCGAGCCGGTCTTGGTAGTCGCGCGTGGTGATGATGTGGCCGTAGAGCTCCGGAGCCGTATCCAGGTTATGGTTGTAGTAATCCAACCCCGCGGCCTTCAACCGCTGCGCCTGGTCCGCGCTCAGCATGCCGAGCGTGCAGCACGCCTCCAGCCCTTCATCCTTGACGACTTCCACCAGCTGCACCACCTTGTCCAAATCGCGCTCGTTCGGCGCGCGCCAAGCGGCCCCCATGCAAAAGCGGGTCGCACCCGCCTGCGTGGCCGCGCGCGCCGCCGCGCGCACCTCGTCGGGCGTCATCACTTTGGTGGCCTGCACGCCCGTGGGGTGGTGCACCGATTGAGGGCAGTAGCCACAGTCCTCTGGACAGCCACCCGTCTTGATCGATAGCAGCGTCGCCAGCTCGATTTGCAGCGGGTCGTGGTACTGCCGATGCACGGTCTGCGCGCGGTACATCAGCTCGGGCAGGGGCAGATCGAGCAGTTCCAGGATCGAGTCGGTCGTCCAGCGCGGTGCTGAAGCCACGTTGGGCGCGGCAGGATCGGCCGCCGCAGAGGTCAAGAGGGATTCCATGATGTCGTTCCTGAAGAAAGAGAGCCCGGAGGGGTCGAGGATACGTCGGGGACGACGACCAGCCCGACGTCTGAGCCGACCACCCGGACGCGTTGATCGAATACCGCCTCCAGCGCCTGCTGGGTTTGTCGTGCCGCACACATACCGTGGTAACGAACGGCGCCCGCCGCCACGATCAGTAACTCATCGGCCTGCAAAGCGATCGTCAAATCATGCAACACGCTCACCACCGTGCTGCCCTGCGCGACGAGCGCGCGCACCAGCGCCACCCAATCGGCCTGGTGGGGGGGGTCGAGGTTGGCCAGTGGCTCGTCCATCAGCAACACAGAGGCTTGCACCGCCAGCAGTCGCGCCAGCAGCACGCGCTGGCGCTCGCCACCCGACAAGGTACCAAAGGCGCGCTCGCGCCATTCCCAGGCCTGGGTCTGGCGCAGGGCCGCCTCGACGGCAGCGTGGTCGGCCGGACTCGGCGGCGCGAGCCACCCCCGATGCGGCAAGCGCCCCAGCATGGCCACGTCGTAGACGGTCAGGTCGTCCGCGCCGGCGTCCACCGCCCCTCCCTGCGCCAGCCAAGCGAGGGTGCGGGCCCGCTGGCGGTGCGGCCAGTCGGCAAGTGGACGGCCCAGCAGCGACACGCGCCCCTGCACCGGCAACAACCCGGCGAGCGCCCGCAGCAGGGTCGATTTGCCCGCGCCATTCGGGCCGACGATACTGGTCCAGCAACCGGCGCGGATCGCCACGTCCACACCGTCGAGCACGCGCCGCCGGGACCGTGCGGGCCCCAGCTCGACACGAAGGCGCTGCGCCGCCAACGCCAGCACAGCAGCGTCGGTCGGGATCGGATGGAGCGCGGTCGTCATGTGGCTCACCCCGTGCGCCGATGCATCAGCCACAGCAAATAGCCCCCGCCCAGCACCGCCGTGAGCACCCCGACCGGGATCTCTTGCGGGGCCACTAAACCGCGCGCCAACAGATCGGCCACCATCAGCAGCAGCCCACCCATCAGGCTGGCCAGCGCCACCAGCCAACCGTGGGTGACCTTGACGAGCGTGCGCACCAAATGCGGCGCCGCCAACCCCACGAACGCGATCAAGCCGGTCTGCGCCACTGCGGTGCCCGTGGCCAGCGCGATGACGGCCACCAACGCCAGGCGCAGCGGCGCCAGCGGCAGGCCGAGACTCTGCGCGGTCGCTTCGCCCAACGTCAGCCCGTCGAGCACGCGCGCCAGCGCCCACGCAGCCCCGATACAGACCGTGCCCACAGCCATCATGATGGCGCAGGCAGACCAACCGACGAAGCCAGTGGAGCCGAGCAGGAACGCCTGCATGGCCTGCAGCACGTCGGGTACCAACAACGTCACGAGCGAGGTCAGCGCCCCCAACACCATGCCCACCACCACTCCTGCGAGCAGCAGGCGCAGGGTGTGCTGCACCCCGCGCGCCAGCGCCAACGTCAACAGCACCGCCGCCACCGCGCCCAAGAAGGCGGCACCCGTCAACCCCAGCCGAACGATCCACGTGGCGGCAAACGGCGACACTCCCAGTGCGGCGAGCGCCAGCGCCACCGTGAGCGACGCGCCCGCCGCGCTACCCAGCAAAAAGGGGTCGGCCAGCGGGTTGCGAAACAGCCCCTGCGCCACGGCCCCCGCCAAGCCCAGCAATGCCCCCGCCGCCCAGGCGCCCAGGGTACGCGGCGCGCGGATGTCCCATACGATTTGGGCCGCGATCGGGTCGGCCAGCATGGCCCACACCGGCTCGATGCCCGTGCTGCCCACGCCCAAGCCCAGCGTCCCCAATACGGCTGCCGCCAGCACGAGCGCCGCCGCCAGCGGCCAGCAGCGCGCCGAGCGGGGCGATGCCGCCAGGGTGGGCGACGCGAACCAAGGCGAGACGGACGGCTTCATGGTTGGACGTGCTTGCGCAGACAATCGGCCAATAGCCGCGCGCCCTCGCCCAAGCGCGGCCCGGGGCGGATGATGGTGTCGGCGTCGTCGTTGTCGAACACGCACACCCGCCGCTCGCGCACGGCGCGGATGCGCTCCCAGCCGGGCCGCTCGGTCATGCCGGGGGCGTTGCGCGCCCCGACCATGATCACGTCCGGATTGGCCCGCACCACGAACTCGGGGTTGAGCTTGGGGAACGGCCCCAGCTCCGCGGGCACGATGTTTTGCGCGCCCAGCCGCGCCAGGGTCTCGCCGATGAATGACGACGCCCCGGCTGCGTACGGCGCACGGTTGACTTCGAAATAGACTTTCGTGCGCCGCACGTTAGGCGGCAGCGACTGTGCCGCCGCCGACACGGCGGCATCGATGTGCCGCCACAGCCGCTCCGCATCCTCGGCGGGCAAGCCCAGCACGCGTGCGACCGTGCCCATGACGCGCCGCATGTCCGCGTGCGTCTTGGGCTCCAGTGCCACCACCTTCAAACCCAACGCCTCCAACCGTTCGCTGCCTCGGCTGGAGACAGCGGCCAGCACGACGTCGGGCCGCAGCGCAACGATGGCCTCGACGTTAGGGTCGATGCCACCTCCCACCCGCGGCAATGCCTGGATCGCGGCCGGCCAGTTGGAGTAGCGATCGACCCCGACCAGCCGTTGGCACTGCTGCAGCTCGCACACGGTCTCGGTCAACGACGGCAGGATCGAGACCACCCGCTGCGGCGCGGCGGGCAGCACCACGGTGCGCCCACGATCGTCGGTGACAGTGATGGGTTGCGCCCACGCCGCGCCCAGCCACCCCACCAGGCCTAGCGCGAGCGCCCACACAGGCCAACCCATGCGTCTCATGCCCCCACCTCCTTGACCACCCACGGACAGCCGGCCACCACCACGGTCACCCGCTGCGCCACAGCCGCCACGCGTTGATTCAACATGCCCAGCGCGTCGATGAAGCGCCGCACCGGCGCCTCCATCGGGATCACGCCCCAGCCGATCTCGTTGCCCACCAGCACCACCGGCCCCGGCAGGCCAGCCAGCGTCTGGCACAGCTCGTCGCAAGCGGCGGGCACGTCGGCCACCGGCGGCAGGCCCGGCGGCGGCATCGTTGCTTGGGTCAACCACATCGTCAGACAGTCCACCACGATCAGCGTGTCCGGAGCGCTGACGCGCCGCAGCGCCGCCGCCACCGCACGCGGCTCCTCCACCGTGGCCATCCCCGGCACGCGCTGCGCCCGCTCGCGCCGGTGCCGTTCGATGCGCGCGCGCATCTCGTCGTCCCCGGCCCAGCCGGTGGCCAGCAGCACCGCGCGGCGCGCCGGATCGGTGGCCAGCCAGTCGCGCGCGCGCGACTCGGCCAGCCGCGACTTGCCGCTCTTTTGCCCACCCAGAATCAGTTCGCAACGCGGTGTGTTAGCCATAGCGGCAGCGCCATGCCTCGATGATTCGATACAACTGTTCCACCCCGTCGGTCAACGCGGCGGGCCCCGGCTGCAGGATGTCCGCCGATTTGATCTCGAACAACTGTCCGTCGCGCACGGCGGGCACGCGCTCCCACCCGGGGCGCGCGGCCACTCTCTCGGGTCGGAACTTCTTGCCACACCACGAACCGATCACGATGTCAGGCGCCCGCCGCACGATCTCGGTGGGGTCGGCGATGATGCGGTCCTTGCCCAGCGGGCGCTGCGCCAGTTCGGCAAAAATGTCCACCCCGCCAGCCAAGCCGATCAGCTCGGATACCCAGCGGATGGCGCTGATCGGTGGCTCGTCCCACTCTTCGAAATAGACGCGCGGGCGCCGCTTGCCCTCGGCATCCAGCCGCGCGGCTGCCTGCGCAATGGCCCGCAGCCGCGCACGCATAGCCGCGATGCGAGCCTGCCCCTCGTCGGCACAGCCCACCATGGCGGCGACCTGAAACAGCATGGAAAAAATCTCGTCCACGCTGCGCTGGTTGAACACCGTCACGGAAACACCGGCGCGAATGAGCGCCGCCGCGATGTCGGCCTGCAAGTCCGAAAAACCAAAGACGGCATCCGGCTGCAGCGCCAGGATTTGATCGATCTTGGCGCTCAAAAAGGCGCTGACCTTGGGCTTTTCGGCGCGTGCGCGCCGCGGCCGCACGGTGTAGCCGCTGATGCCGACGATGCGGCTCTCCTGCCCGAGCAGGTACAGCCACTCGGTCGTCTCCTCAGTCAGGCAGACGATGCGCTGCGGCCCGCGATCCTCACTCCCAGTGAGGTGCTCGATCACATCGCGTGGCTGGATCGCCGCATCGACCACCGAACACGGCCGTCCCCACTGGTCCTCGAATACCACCTGCTGAAGCGGCAAGCGCGAAGCCCAGCCGACTTGTTCGAGCAGTGGCAAGTCATCACTGCCGTGCACGGGGCCCAGGCAAAGAATCGCAACCGGCAAGGCGTCAGCGGGCAAGCCTAGACAACGCGCGACATCCGAGGGCTCGAAAATCGATACCCATCCCAGCCCCAGCCCCTCGGTCCTCGCTGCCAACCACAGATTCTGAATCGCGCAGGCCACCGAGGCCAAGTCCATGAAAGGCATCGTGCGCCGGCCCAACACATGGGCTTGGCGCCCGTCGGCCAAGGCGACCACCCATACCTCGGCGGCATCAAGAATACCTTGCACCTTGATGCGGAGGAAATCCTGCGAGCGCTCGCCCAGTGCCTGCGCAGTGCGCAGACGCTCTTGCTCCACCAATCGGTGCAAATGTTGCCGGATCGCCCCGTCGCGAACTCGAATGAATCGCCAGGGCTGCATGTATCCCACGCTTGGGGCATGATGCGCTGCCAACAACAAGCGCGCGAGTGTGCGCGCATCCACCTCACCGCCGGCGAAGTGGCGCATGTCACGGCGCTCGAAAATGGCCCGATAGACCCCTACCGCCTCTCGAGCCGGCAGGGCCGATAAGCGGTGCACGGCTACGGGCGCTTGCGCTTCCATCCCACCGTCACGAACAGCCTTGGTCTGTTGCGTCATAAGACGTCTCCCCCCAATAACCACGCCGTCGCCACTGGATTGGACGCAAACCACGCATGGAAATAGCTCGCCCGCAGCGCGTTGTTCACATACACGGCCTCCCCAGGTCGTCGGCCATGGGGCGACTGGGTATGAAAGACCGCCCGCGGCGCGGTCGACGACACCACAGAATAGTGAAACGTATGCCCACGCAGCTCGCCGTAAGGGGTGTGCCACGCCTGCGGCCCCAAGGCCGCCAGCCGGGTTTGCATGCACACCTCCCCCGGCAGCAACCCCCACATCGGCACCCGCTCACCGCTGGCCAAGGTCAGCCCCTCGAAGAGCGGCATCATGCCGCCACACTCGGCCCAGACCGGACGCCCCGACGCGACGTGCGCCACCAGCGAGGCGCGGCAGCGCGCCGCTCGCGCCAGCGCGGGCGCGTGCAGTTCGGGATAGCCCCCGGGCAGCCACACCGCGTCGCAATCGGGCACAGGCTCGTCGGCCACGGGCGAAAAAAAGACCAGCCTTGCCCCCAGCGCGCGCAGCGTCTCCACGTTGGCCGGGTAAATGAAGCCGAACGCTGCGTCGCGCGCCACCGCGACCACGCGTCCCTGCAACAGCGACGGCGCGGGCTGGCTGCTCGGCGGCTGAAAAGGAAGGGCCCAACGCTGCCAACCGTCGGCGTCGAGCCGCCCCAGCGGCGTGCCCGCCAAGCCATCGGCCAAGGCGTCCAGCCGCGCCATCGCGTCGTCCAGCTCGCTGGCCAGCGTCAACCCCAGGTGCCGCTCGGGCAGCGCGCCGCGCGCTTCGCGCCGCACGGCGCCCAGCCAGCCCGCGTCGATATCCTCGTGACCATCCCCGGCATCGCCGCCACACACCGCAGCCCGCAGCATGGCTTCGTGTGCATCGCTGCCCACCCGGTTGGCCAGCACACCGGCCCACGGCAGGCCCGCTCGGTAGTGGCGCAGCCCATGCACCAGTGCGCCGAACGTGCCCGCCATCGCCGACGCGTCGATCACCGCCAGCACCGGAATGTCGAGCGCCATCGCCAAGTCAGCCGCGCTCGGTTGCCCGTCATACAGCCCCATGACGCCCTCGATGAGCACGACGTCCGCCTCCTGCACCGCCCGCCACAGGCGTGCCCGGACGTCGGGCTCGCCGTTCATCCACAGGTCGAGGTTATCCACCGGGTGGCCGGTGGCCAAGGCAAGCCAGTGCGGGTCCAGAAAATCCGGACCGCACTTGAACGCCCGCACGCGCATCCCTCGGCGCGTCAGCAACCGTGCCAAGCCAGCGGTGACGCTGGTCTTGCCCTGCCCCGAGGCGGGGGCGGACACGAGGACAGCCGGGCGCACGATGGGCTCCATGGACGGTCCGTCAATCGTTCCAGTTCAGCGCCACGAACACATGGCGCCCGGGCGTGGTGTATCCGTTGGCCAGCGAATAGGTCTTGTCGGTGACGTTGTTCAAGCGGGCCAGCACACTCAGGCCGCGCCCCAGCCGATACGTCGTGCCGACGTTGAGCACGCCGTAGCCGGGCAGGGTCACGCGTCCGGGCCACTGCGCATCCTCGCGGTCGCTGGACAGGCGCAGCTCGGCAAACGAGGTCCACGGCCCGTGCCGGTGCCGCAGCTGGGTGCGCAGCACGTGGCGAGCAACCCGCAACACGCGCTCGTTGGTGGGCTTGAGGCGCGGGTCGGCATAGTCGTATGACAGCGACAATGCCGTCGCCCCCCAGGTCTGATCCAGCGCCAGCGTCACGCCCTCGAGCACGGCCAAGTTGGACTGCACATTGGTCGCGGGGGTAATGAAGCCTCGCACCTCGTTGCGGTAGACCACTGCGCTGGCGCGGGTACCGCCGTGCTGGTAGCGCAGGCCCACCTCGTGCGCACGGCCTCGCTGCGGCACGAGGTCCGGATTGCCAAACCCTGGGAAGTACAACTGATTGAACGTGGGCGCCTGAAAGGTCGTACCCGTGCTGGCCACCCAACGCCACTCGGGTGCAAGGCGATAGCCCGCAGACAACGCCCACGTGTTGAAATGACCAAACTGCGAATTGCGGTCGCGCCGCACCGTCGCCAGCGCGTCCCAGCGATCGCGCACCAGCGCGTACGACGCCACCACGCCGCGCACGGTGCGCTCGGACACCGTGTAGGCCGTGGTGCTGTCCACTTCGTCCTTGCGCTGCTCGGCGACGAGACTGAGCGTGTCGCGCCCCAAACGGATGTCGTGCTGCCAACTCCACTGGGTGCGCTGGGTATCGAAGCGGCTCTGTCCCCCAAAGGCGCCATCGGAGAGGCGCCAGTACTGGTTGACGGATTCGTCTTTCGTGCGGCCGATCGTCAGGACCGACGTCCAATCGGGCGTCCACTGCGCCGACCATTTCAGGGTCTGCTGCGTCAGCCGCGGTTGGGCCACCGCCCGCGCGGTCGCCGCATTGAGCGACAGCGGATTGGGAAACGGGGACCCATCGAAACCGTATTCGCCATCGCTGAGCAACCACTGCCACGACACCTGGTGCTGGTGGTTGATCTGGTAGCGCAGGCTTGCATCCACGCTGGTGAACTCGAAGCCATCTTCATCGGGGTTGAAGCCGGACGCACCGGGCACCTTGACATTGATGCCGGTGGCCCGCTCGTGTCCGACTCCTAGCGTGTATCCCCAGGGGCCCGACTTGCCCTGCAGCGACGCCCCGGCCTTGCGCTGGCCGTCGCTGCCCAGCCCCAGCGTCGCGGCGCGTCGCAGTCCCTCCTGCGGCTCACGCGTGAAGATCTGAATGACACCCCCGACGGCATCGGGTCCATAGAGCGCCGCCGCCGCGCCGCGCAGCACCTCGACGCGCTCGATGCGATCAAGCGGCAGATTCTCGAGCGAGTAGCCGCCCGTGGTGGCCGAACCCACCCGTACCCCGTTGATCAGCAGAATGGTCTGTGACGTGGTGGCCCCGCGCAAAAAAACCCCCGAGTTGGACCGATAACTGCCGTTGGCAGTCATCTGAACGCCCGGCACCTGCGCCAGCACATCGACCAGCGACTGCAGGCCCGCTTGCTCGAGCTGCTCGCGGTCGAGAATGGTGACATCGGCCAGCACGTCGGTCAACGAGACTGGTGTGCGGGTGGCAGTGACCACGACGGGCGCCAGCTCGGTGGTGGGTGCCGCCACAGCGCCAAGGGAGACACTCCCCATCAAGGCGGCCACGGCCGCCGGCACGCCCAGTACGGGGGCGCGAGTACAACGAGATTGCATGACGAAAAACCAGACTGCACGCCCTCACCGCCTTCCCCGACAGTGCATGGGCAACCGACCCCGCGCGCCAGGCGTGCAGGGCCACCGCGTTGGCCGGTATCCGGGCTGGTGGATGCAACCTTCGCCGCCTTCCCAGGCGCCCTCGGGGGGGTGCCCAGTGGCTACAGGGGCAAAAGCGGGGCCGCGCGAGGCGACCCGTCCACTTACCGTTGCGGGGGCAGCGCTGGTTAGGACCCGGCCGCAGGCCGGCAGTCCCCCCAGCTTCCCGTTTAACTGCGGCACGAGAACCATGCCGCGAGCACCAACGTGCAACGATTGTAGTGCGAAGGCTTGCGCCAACCCTACAATTCGTGGGTCATGACACCCGCGATCATCGAAGAACTGGCCCAGCGCCTCGACCGTTTGCTGCTGCGGCACGAGGAGCTGCGGCGCACCCAGGCCCTGCTGCAGCAAGAGGTGCGGCGCTTGACCATGGAGCGCGACCAGTTGCACGCCCAGTGCACAGCGGCTCGCCAGCGACTCGATGCGCTGATCGCCCGCCTGGGCTCCGCAGAGGACGCGCCATGAACAAACCCGCCATCAAACAGGTCGAGGTCCAGATCATGAGCCAGACCTACCTGCTGGCCTGCCCGGTCGACGGTGAAGAGGCGCTGCGCGAAGCGGTGGCCAAGGTGGACGCGGCGATGTGCCGCATCCGCGATGCCGGCAAGGTCAAGGCGCGGGACCGTATCGCGGTGCTGGCGGCGCTCAACATCGCCTTCGACGCCGCCCATCGGGATCCGGCACTGGCGTTTCGGAACTCGTCGTTCGGCGCGCCCGATGGTGCGGACGGCGGCGACAGCGCAGCGTTGCCCGCAGGAACCGAAGAGGCACTGCGGACCATGGTGGCGCGCATCGATGCGGCGCTGTCCGACGACGACCGGCTGCTGTGATTCTCGGCGCGGCCAGCCACCGCGTCAGGTGCTCCCGACACCCCAACCGAGGCGTACAATACGAAACGTCTGCCATCCGCCGGGCTTTATATTCCTTGAACCAATGCTCTTAGAGCCCGGGCTTGGTACATTGCGCAGTGGGCGTGATCGTCTCGCGTCAGACGAACCCGAAGCTGCGCTGCCCTCGCCCACCTGAACCCCCGCGTTCAGGATGCCGGCCTGGCGGCTTGGCAGACACCCTCGCTGATTTCCCCTCACGCCACACCTTGACGGCGGTGCTGCCACCCCCCGGCGGTGCTGGCGGCGCCCTCCCCTCGAAATGCTGGAACCGTTGTTGATCGCCGAGCTCGTCGCCCTGGGATTGGTGACGGGATTTTTGGCGGGCCTGCTGGGCATCGGCGGTGGCATGTTGATGGTGCCGTTTCTCACCTTCATCCTGCACCATCGGGGCGTGGCCACCGATCTGGCAGTGAAAATGGCGATTGCGACGTCGATGGCGACCATCGTCTTCACGTCACTCTCCAGCGTGCGCGCGCACCACCGACGCGGGGCCGTGCGCTGGGATCTGGTGGTGCGGCTGGCACCCGGCATCGTCCTTGGCGCTGCGCTGGCCGGCGCCGGTGTGTTCCGCATGTTGCAGGGCCGCTGGTTGGCGCTGCTGTTCGCGGCCTTCGTCGCGTTTTCGGCCACGCAAATGCTGCGCGCGCGCCCGCCAAGCCCTGGTCGCGGGCTACCCGGCCCGGCGGGGCAGCTCGCCGCGGGCGGCGCCATCGGCTTTCTGTCCGGCCTCGTGGGCGCGGGGGGTGGCTTCATCAGCGTGCCGTTCATGACCTGGTGCAACGTCGCCATGCACCAAGCGGTGGCCACCAGTGCGGCCTTGGGCTTTCCCATCGCGCTGGCCAATGGCGTCGGCTACGTCTGGTCGGGGTGGAACGTGGCCGGGCGCCCGCCAGGCTCGCTGGGCTACATCTATCTGCCAGCCTTGGCTGTCATTGCAAGTGCAAGTGTGCTGATGGCACCCATGGGCGTGCGCGTGGCGCACGCGCTGCCGGTGCGCACGCTCAAACGCGCCTTCGCTTTCCTGCTGTACGCGCTGGCGGCGGCGATGGCCTACCGCGCGTGGAGCGGTTGAGGCGCGACCACCACACCATCCTCATCGGCATAGAGCCACTCACCGGGCCGAATCATCACCCCTTGCACCAACACGGGACCATCACGCTGGCCCTGCCCGCGCTTGTCGGTGGGCAATGGGTGTGCGGCCAACGCGCGAATGCCCACCGCGCAAGCGGCCAGCTCGGCCACGTCGCGCACACAGCCGTCGACGACGATGCCCGCCCAGCCGTTGCGCGCCGCCGCTGCTGCCAAATTGCCGCCGACAAGGGCCCGCCGCAGCGACGCCCCGCCATCGACCACCAGCACGCGGCCTTGGCCGGGCTCATCGAGCGCGGCTTTCACCAGGCTGTTGTCCTCGTGGCATTTGACGGTGCTCACCGGCCCGGCGAAGCGCACGACACCGCCGAAATCCCGAAACACGGGCGGTAGCACCCGGAACTCACCGCTGCTGTCCCCCTTGTGGGCATCACACAGATCGCAGGTGGAAAAGGCGATCGAGGTCATCACATCTCCCGAAACATGCCGCATCACAACCCTGCCGATCATAGACGAGGTCACCCAGGCGTCTGCGCCACGCAACGCCCGCGGCGCCATACCCCCGGGAAAACCCACCCTCCGGCCTGAAACGCACGCGTCACACTGGAAAAACCCCGTCTTTGGGGTTACGATGCGGTCATCCACGGGGTGCCCGCTGCACTTCGTGGCCGAGCACGCAACCAACCAAAGGAATCTTCCATGGCCACTGCGAAAAAAGCTGCCACCACCACGTCCAAGCCCGCGACCAAGACCGCCAAGCCCGCTGCTGCGCCCAAGCGCGCCGCCAACTCGGCGTTCATGAAGCCGATGACGCCCAGCGCCGAGCTGGCGGCCATCGTGGGCGCCAAGCCGCTGCCGCGCACCGAGGTGACCAAGAAAGTGTGGGAATACATCAAAAAGAACAAGCTGCAGGACGCCGCCAACAAGCGCATGATCAACGCGGACGCCAAGCTCAAGGCCGTGCTCAAAAAGCCGCAGGTGTCGATGTTCGAGATGACCAAGATCATCAGTACCCACCTGTCCTGATCGACACCGCACGCCGGCAGCCCATGCGGCCGGCGGCGACGCAAGAAAAAACCCCGCCGCAGCGGGGTTTTTCATGGTCCAGCGCAAACGCGTGATCAGCGAATCACGGCGATTTCCGAACGCTGGCCACCCTTGTAGGTGTACAGCGTCAACGCGCCATTCTTGATGTCACCCTTCTCGTCGAACTCGATCTGACCGGTCACGCCCTTGTGGCTGATGGCCTTGAGCGCAGGCAGGTACTTGGCCGGATCGGCGGAGTTGGCGTTTTGCATGGCCTTGGCCATCACGTGCACGGCGTCGTAGACGTACGGGGCATACACCTGGACATCCATGCCGAACTTGGCTTTGTAGTCGGCGCGGAACTTCTCCATACCGGCCTTTTGCTCGCCCTCAACGCCACCCGCTTCCGCGCAGTACACCTGCTCGTCGGCCATGCCGTCGCCCGCCAGCTTGGGCAGCTCGGACGTGCAGATGCCGTCGCCGCCCATGAACTTGGCGTTGATGCCGAGCTGCTTCATTTGCTTGAGCATCGGGCCCGCCACGGCGTCCATACCACCGAAGAACACCACGTCGGGCTTCTTGGCTTTGATCTTGGTCAGGATGGCGTTGAAGTCGGTGGCCTTGTCGTTGGTGAACTCGCGATCGACGATTTCACCGCCAGCGGCCTTGACGCCTTTTTCGAACTCGTCGGCCACGCCCTGGCCGTAGGCGGTGCGGTCGTCGATGACGGCGATCTTCTTGGCGCCGAGCTTCTCAACCGCATAGCGACCCAGCGTGCCGCCCAGGTGCGTGTCATCCGCCACCATGCGGAAAACGTTGTTGAAACCCTGGCGGGTGTACTTGGGGTTGGTCGCCGACGGCGAGATCTGCGGGATGCCCGCGGCGTTGTAAATCTGCGACGCGGGGATGGTGGTGCCACTGTTGAGGTGGCCGATCACGCCGTTGACCTTGGCGTCGACCAGCTTCTGGGCCGCCGCCGTCCCTTGCTTCGGATCCGCCGCATCGTCTTCAGCCAGCAGCTCGAACTTGACCGGCTTGCCTTCGATCTGGATACCCGCCGCGTTGAGCTCCTCGATGGCCATGCGGGCACCGTTTTCGTTGTCCTTGCCCAGGTGGGCGATGGGACCACTGGTGGGACCGACGTGACCGATCTTGACGACCAATTGTTCGACCGCAGGACCTTGAGAGGTGGCGGCGGGTTTGGCTTCTTCCTTCTTGCCGCAGGCAGCCAGGGCGATGGCAGCGGCAGCGACGATGGCCAGTTTGTATTGCAGTTGCATGGTGACCCTTGTCAAAAAACGGTTGAACGGATTGCGCAACACGGAACTTTTCGCGCAGGCCTTTACGATACACGAAAAACAACCGCCCTATCCGCTCGGGGGTAGGGTCTGCCCCGTCATCTACGGGTTGTCCCTAATGCGCTGACGATGGCTCGTCGCACGTCTTGGGCGATTTCGTCGCGCACGGCATCGGCAATGGTGCGCGCACCTGTCTCCAACTGGGCGAGGACCCAGGCCTGCAGCGCCTCGGCAACGCGTGCCTGCAGCCGCGGCAACAGAGCCGCCATGACGCGGTCGGTCAGCTCGTCGACCAGCGCGGGGTCTGGCTCTGATACCCCACGCGAGACAACCAGGGCCGAGGCCTCGCCCGCTGGCGGCTGCCCGTCACCCACCAGCGGTGCGGCCGCATCCGAGAGGTGCGGAACGACGTCGGTCAGCGTCGGCACGACGGGCGGCGGCTGGCGCCCCGGCGGCGTCACGATGGTGCCTCCGCCGGTGCGCTGGCGGCGCGCCGCAAACGGTCGTGTGCCACCAGCGTGCACCCCATGGCCTGGTAGCGGCGCCAGCGTTGACGCGCCGCCGCCTTGTCGTCCTCGTCGGTGGAGACCACCTCCACCACGCGCGCCCATCCACGCGGCGCATCGAGCACCGTCGGCCACTGCGGCTGCGCGTTGACAAGCACGGCGCGCTCCCCCTCCACGGTATCGGTGGGCGCCGCGATCACGATCGGGGCGCGCTGGCGCAGCACCGGCGGCGCATCGGCGCACACGTGGGGCACGAAATCATCCGCGGGCAACGTCCATAAAGCCTGGTCGAGGGCCGTCACCTCGTCGGGCGCTACCACCACCCACACGCGCACCCCTGCTTCATAGGCTTTGGCCAGCAGGCGGCACAGGTAGGCGCTGCGCTGCGGCCAGGCCGCCGGCACGTTGAGGTGAAACGCCACGTCCATCGCATTGGCCTCCGGTCAACCGGTACGCCGGCCACCGCGCCGGCGGGCCGGCACGGCGGCATCGGGCGCGCCCCGCGCTGCCTCGTCGAGCAAGTAGCGCGCCAACAACGGCACGGGCCGCCCCGTGGCGCCTTTGTCCTTGCCGCTTTTCCAGGCCGTGCCGGCGATGTCCAGGTGCGCCCAGGGCGTGGTGCCGACGAAGCGCTGCAGAAACTTGGCCGCCGTCACCGCGCCCGCAGGGCGCCCGCCTACGTTCGCCACGTCGGCAAACGACGACTGCAACGCCTCGGCGTACTCATCGTCGAGCGGCAGGCGCCAGCCCACGTCGCCGGCTGCCTCGCCGGCCCGCAGCAGCGCCTCGGCCAGCGCGTCATCGCTGGCAAATACCCCCGTGCGCACATGCCCCAGGGCGATGACGCAAGCCCCGGTCAGGGTCGCGACGTCGATGATGGCGCGCGGCTGGAAGCGCTGCGCATACGTCAAGGCGTCACACAGGATCAGCCGCCCCTCGGCATCGGTGTTGAGGATTTCGATCGTCTGCCCGCTGAGGCTGCGCACGACGTCCCCGGGTTTGACGGCGCGCCCGCTGGGCATGTTCTCGCAGGCGGGAATCAGTCCCACGACGTTGATGGCCGGGCGCAAGCGCGCCAGCACCTCGAACGTGCCCAGCACACTGGCGGCCCCGCTCATGTCGAATTTCATCTCGTCCATCTCGGCCGCGGGCTTGAGCGAGATGCCGCCGGTGTCGAAGGTGATGCCCTTGCCGACGAGCACCACGGGTGCCTGCGCCTTCGCCGCCCCGCGGTAGCGCAAGATGATGAAACGCAACGGCTGCTCCGAGCCCTGCGCGACGGCCAAAAACGCCCCCATGCCGAGCTTGGCCACTTCTTTGGGCCCGAGGACTTCCACGTCGATGCCCCGGCCCTGCAGCGCCTGCGCGGCGTCGGCCAAGGCGGTCGGCGTGGCATGGTTGGCGGGCCGGTTGGCCCACTCCTTGGCCAGCTCCTGACCATGAACGATGGCCACCGCTTCGTCGAAGGCGGCGCGCGCCGGCCGTGCGTCGTCGACGCCAACGGTCACGCTCGCCAGCGTGCGCGCCTTCGGCGCCGACAGCGTCGTCGTGTAGCGATACGATGCCGCCGCCAGCGCTTGCACGGCCGCCTGCAACGCGGCCAACGACAGGCCACCGGCGTGCAACAGCAGCGAACGCACGGGCGCGCCAGCTTTGATCGCGCCCCAGGCGGCGGCCACCGCCTGCCGCACACGGCGCGCGCTGCCATCGCCGCAGCGCACCAGCACCACGCGCCGCGGGCGCACGCCCGGCAGGCGGTGCGCGGCCAGCCATTGGCCCGGCTCGCGTGCCAGGTCGCCGTCGGCCAGCGCCTGGCGCGCCCAGGCCGACAGCACATCGACCTGCGCGGCGTCGGCCTCGTCGGCGGCATCGGGCCACAACACGAGCAAGGCGTCGGCATCCATCGATGCGGCCTGGTGTCGAGTGAGGGTCTGTAGTTGGAAGTCCATAATGCGGGGTGTCCTCGAGATCTGCCATCGATGTTATTCGAATCCACGATCCGCCGCGAGCTCGCCCGCGGCTTTGGCGCCGCGCTGGTGGTGATGCTGACCGTCGTCGTCACGATGCTGACGGTGCGCACCCTTGGCCAAGCCAGCCGGGGCGAAGTGGACCCGCAGGCGCTGGCCCTGTTCTTGACCTATGGCATGTTGGGCCAACTGGGGCCGGTGCTGACGGTGGCGCTGTTCGTGGCCGTGGTGGGGACGCTGTCGCGCATGTACCGCGACAGCGAGATGGTCATTTGGCACATGAGCGGTGTGGGGCTGGCACGCTTTTTGGTCCCCGTGGTGCGTTTTGCGTGGCCGGTGTGGCTGGCGGTGGGGGTGCTGACGGCGCTCGTGGCACCCTGGGCCCAGCAGCAGCGTGACGAGCTGCGCAGCCGCTACGAACAACGCGGCGACCTGGACCGCGTGGCGCCGGGCCAGTTTCAGGAATCCAGCGGCGGACGCCGGGTATTTTTCATCGACCGCGACCCGCCCACGGGCGGTGATGCGGGCACCGGCGCGTCGGCGGTCCGCGAGGGGCGCAACGTCTTCATTGCCAGCACCGAGCCCGACGGCAGCGAGACCATCGTCTCGGCCCGCAGCGGGCGCATCGTGGTCGAGGACGGCGTCACCTACCTGGTGCTGCGCGACGGCCAGCGGCTGTGGCAACCCCCGGCCCACCAGACCGACGGGCTGCAAATCAGTGAATTCGAGTCGTACTGGGTGCGCGTGCGCACCGGCGGGGCGGCCAGCGGTGACAGCGGCCGACGCAGCGCCCAGCCGACGCTGGCCTTGATCCGAGACGGATCGGCGGGCAGCCGCGGCGAGCTGGCCTGGCGCGCCGGGCTACTGCTGAGCGCCATCAACCTGGTGCTGCTGGCGGTGGCGGTCGCGGCCGCCAACCCCCGGGTCGGCAAGAGCGGCAACTTGTTGTTCATGCTGCTCGCCTTCGTGACCTACTACAACCTGCTGGGCGTGGGCAAGGACTGGATTGCGCGCGAGCGCGTCGGCGCGCTGGCCTTCATGGCGGTGTTGCACGGGGGGGTGGCGCTGGGCGCGCTGCTGTGGATGGCGCACCGCGAACAGCCCTGGTGGCTACGCCTACGGCGCTCGCGCCTGGCGGAGGCGGCGGCATGAAGACGGTGCGCCGCCTCGTCTACGGCGAGATCCTGACCGCGGTGGCCTTCGTGCTGCTGGCATTTCTCGCGCTGTTTTCGTTTTTCGACCTGATCGATGAGCTGTCGGGGCTGGGGCGGCCATCGCTGCTGCAGCCGGGCGAGCGCTACACGATCGCCGATGCGCTGCTGCACGTGGCGCTGCTACTGCCGAGCCGCCTGTACGAGCTGATGCCCATCGCGGTGCTGATCGGCACCGTCTACGCGCTGGCACGGCTGGCGCAAGGGTCGGAATTCACCGTGTTGCGCACCAGCGGACTGGGGCCAGGGCTCGCGCTGCGCCTGGTGGCGCTGCTGGGGGTGCTGTTTGCGCTCGTGACCTTTGCCGTGGGCGACTACGTCGCCCCTTGGGCCGAGCGGCAGGCGCAGTTGTTCAAAGCACAGTTCCGCGGTGGCATCAGCATCGGCCAGACGGGCGCCTGGCTGCGCGAGCGCGCAGAGGGCACCCACAGCTCGGTCAACGTGCGTGCCCTCGCCCCCAACGGCGAATTGCAGGGCATTCGGCTCTTTGTCTTCGACGACCGCGGGCGCGTGCAACAGACGGTGCGTGCGGCCAGTGGCTCGATCGACGCCGAGGCGGGGGTTTGGCGGCTGCGCGACGTCGAGCGGCAGCGCTTCGATGACCCGCAGCGCACCTTGCGCGAGACCCTGCCCATGCTGGACTGGCCCTCGACACTGAGCGCCGACATGCTCACCGTCGCCTTGCTCAAGCCCGAGCGCATGCGCACGCTGGATCTGTTTCAGTATGTGCAACACTTGCAGGCCAACGAGCAGACCACGCAGCGCTATGAAATCGAGTTCTGGCGCAAACTGTTCTACCCCTTGAGCTGCGTGGTGATGGTGGTGTTGGCACTCCCGTTCGCCTACCTACATTTCCGCGACCAGGGCCTGTCGGCGTACGTCTTTGCCGGCATCCTGATCGGCATCAGCTTCTTTTTGGTCAACAGCGTGTTCGGCCACATCGGCAACCTGCAGGGCTGGCAGCCGTGGCTGGCCGCCGCAGCACCATCGGCGCTGTATTCGCTGCTGTCGCTGGCAGCGTTTGCGTGGCTGGTGCTGCGTCGCTGACGCTGAGGAGTCCAACTGCCGTGAATCTGCATCAGTTTCGCTTCGTGCTGGAGGCCGTGCGACGCAACCTCAACCTGACCGAGGCGGCGCGCGCGCTCCACACCTCACAGCCCGGGGTATCCAAGGCCATCCTCGAGCTGGAGGACGAACTCGGCATCGATATCTTTGCCCGCCACGGCAAACGCATCAAGCGGCTGACCGAGCCTGGCCAGCACGTGGTGCGCAGCATCGAGATCATCCTGCGCGAAGTGCAAAACCTCAAGCGTATCGGCAACGAGTACGCCGCCCAGGACAGCGGCACGCTGTCGATCGCCACCACCCACACCCAAGCGCGCTACGTGCTGCCGCCGGCGGTGGCGCGCCTGCGCCAGGCGTATCCCAAGGTGGCGGTGACGCTGCACCAGGGCGCGCCCGATCAGGTGGCACGCTGGGTGCTGGAAGACGCAGCCGACATCGGCATCGCCACCGAGTCGCTCTCCCAATACGACGACCTCGTCACTCTGCCCTGTTATGAGTGGCAGCACGCGCTGGTGCTGCCACCCGGCCACCCGCTGCTCGAGCGCGAGCGCATCGGCCTGGAAGACCTGGCTGCATACCCGCTGATCACCTACCACCCGACGTTCACCGGCCGCACGCGCATCGACCACGCCTTCGCGCAACGGGGCTTGAGCCCCCAGATCGTGCTGGAGGCGATCGACTCGGACGTCATCAAAACCTACGTCAAACTCGGCATGGGCGTGGGCATCGTGGCCGAAATGGCGGTGCAGGGTGACGAACGCACGCCCGAGCTGATCGCCCGCCCTGCGGGCTACTTGTTCGGGCACAACGTGGCGCGGGTGGCTTTCAAACGTGGCGCTTACTTGCGCCAGTTCGTGCTGCGCTTTGCCGAATTCCTGAGTGACCGCCTCTCGCGCGACCTGATCCTGCGCGCGATGGAAGGTGGCGGCCACGACGACCAGCTCTGACGCCCGACGCCCCCGCGACCATGAACACCGCACCGCTTTCCCCACCGCCCCGCTCCCCTGCGCTGGCCAGTCGGCTGCCCCACGTCGGCACCACCATCTTTACCGTCATGTCCGCGCTGGCGCAGGAGTGCGGCGCGGTCAACCTGGGTCAGGGGTTCCCCGACTTCGACTGCGACCCCCGCCTGCCCCAGGCTGTCACCGAGGCCATGCAGGCGGGCCGCAACCAGTACCCGCCGATGACGGGTGTGCCCGCGCTGCGTGAGGGCATTGCGCGCAAGGTCGAGGCGCTGTATGGCCGCCGCTACGACCCGACCAGCGAGATCACGGTGACGACGGGCGCCACACAGGCGCTGCTGACCGCCATCCTCGCGCTGGTGCACCCCGGCGACGAAGTGGTCGTGCTCGAGCCGTGTTACGACAGCTACGTGCCCGCGATCGAACTGGCCGGCGGCACGCCGGTGCGGGTGTCGCTCGCGGCCGGGACGCTGCGGCCCAATTTCGACCGCCTGGCCGCCGCGCTCACCCCGCGCACCCGGGCCATCATCGTCAACACGCCGCACAACCCCAGCGGCACCGTGTGGCGCGCCGACGACCTGCAGCGCCTGTGGGCCTGCGTCGAGGGCACCGACACCTGGATCGTCAGCGACGAGGTGTACGAGCACATGGTGTACGACGGACAGGCGCACCACAGCCTGGCCACCCACGCCGGACTGGCGGCGCGCACGCTCATCGTCTCCAGCTTTGGCAAGACCTATCACGTCACCGGCTGGAAGGTCGGCTACGCGCTCGCGCCCGAGCCGCTGATGGCCGAGTTCCGCAAGGTGCACCAGTTCAACGTCTTTACCGTCAACACCCCGATGCAGCACGGCCTGGCGGCCTACCTCGCCGATCCGGCGCCGTACCTGGGGTTGAGTGCCTTCTACCAGGCCAAGCGCAACCGCTTCCGCACAGGGCTGGCGCGCACGCGCTTTGCGCTGCTGCCGTGCGAGGGCACCTACTTCCAGTGCGTGGACTACCAGGCGTTGGCCGTGCCCGAGCGCCAACTGGACGAGGCCGCCTTTTGCGAGTGGCTCACGCGTGAGGTGGGGGTGGCCGCGATTCCGCTGTCGGCCTTCTACGGCGACGGGCGCAACCAGGGGCTGGTGCGTTTTTGCTTTGCCAAACGCGACGAGACGCTGGACGCGGCCCTGCAACGGCTGGCGCGGCTGTGACGCCCGTGTCGCGTGCGCCCCGCAGCGGCAGCGCTACGGGTTGGTGCCGATCTGTGCCCACACCTTGTCCAGCCGCTTGGCGCTCACCGGGTACGGTGTGCGCAGCTCTTGGGCAAACAGGCTGACGCGCCACTCCTCCAACATCCAGCGCAGCTCGGCCAGCCGGCCCTCGATTCGGCCCTTGCGCTCGGCCACCAGGCGCCAGAAGCGCTGCTCGTGCGGGTGCAATTCGCTCATGCGGGCCGCATCGCGCGCCGGGTCGGCGCGGCACTTGTCCAACCGCATCTGCACCGCTTTCAGGTAGCGCGGCAGGTGCACCAACTGCTCCCAGGGCGTCTCGAGCAAAAAGCGCTTGCCCACCAGACGTTGCAGGTGCGCTTGCTCGTCAGCTGCGGTGGCGGCCGGCGGCTTGGCGTCGCGCAACTTGCGCTGCGCCGCTGCCCATTCGGTGAGCACCTGCGCGGCCAGCCGCGCCACCTCCTGCGCGATCAGCACGAAGCGGCTGCGGCCCTCCTGCAGCCGCTGGGCGAATATCGCCTCGTCACTGGGCCACGGCGGCGATAGAAACGCCCGCTCCAGCGCCACATCGACGATCTGCGCGCGCAGCTCCTCTTGCGTGCCCAGCGGCATGTACAACACCGCCATGCGCGGCAACTCGGGTAGGCTGCGCTCGAGCCCCTTGAGGGTGTCGCGCAACTGCAGCGCAAACAGACGCCGCAACCCCTGCCGGTGCTGCGCTTGCGCCACTTCGGGCTCGTCCACCACGGTCAGCGTCACCGCGTCGCCCGCGTCCACCAAGGCGGGGTAGCCGATCAGCGTTTGCTTGCCCTGCCGGATTTCCATCAACTCGGGCCAGGTGCCAAACGCCCACTGCGTGTAGCGGGTGCTGGCATCCCACCCGGTCGGCGCGGCCTCTTGCGGGGACGGACCGCTGCCGCTGGCCGTGACCGCCGCCGTCGCCGTCGCAGCACTCGGCGCGTCGGGTTCACGCCCCGCTGCCGCCTGCTCGGCGGGGCCTTCGCCCAGCCGCAGCGCCGCCAGCGCCGCAAAGGCACCGCGCGCCTGCGCCCCCCACTGGGCTTTGAGCGCCGCCAGATCGCGGCCCATGGCCAACTGGCGCCCGTGCTCGTCGAGCACGCGGATGTTGAGCAGCAAGTGGGGGGGCAACGTCTCGAGCTTGAAATCCGTGCGCTGCACGGGCAAGCCCGTGCGCTCGCGCACACGGGCCAGCAAGGCATCCAACAGGCTGCCGCGGGCCCAAACGTCGGGTGCTGACAGGGCTTGGGCCAGCGCCTGCGCGGTCTCGGGCAGCGGCACCAGCCGCGCGCGCGGCTTTTGCGGCAGGCTCTTGAGCAGCGCCAGCACCTTCTCGCGCAGCATCCCGGGCACCAGCCACTCCGCCCGCTCGGCCGACACCTGATTGAGCGCGAACAGCGGCACATCCACCGTGACGCCGTCGCGCTCGTGGCCAGGCTCGTGCAGGTAGTGCACGCGGCAGTCTACGCCGCCCAGCCGCAGCACGGGCGGAAACGCCTGCGAGGTCACTCCCGCCGCCTCGTGCCGCATCAGCGCCTCGCGGCTGAGCATCAGCAGCTGCGGCTGCGCACGCGCCGCTTCACGCCACCAGCGCTCCAGCGCCCGCCCGCTACACACGTCGGCCGGAATCTGACGGTCGTAGAAGGCGTAAATCAGCTCCTCGTCCACCAGCACGTCCTGCCGCCGCGCTTTGTGCTCGAGCTGCTGCACCTCGCGCAGCACGCGCCGGTTGTGCGACCAAAAGGGCAACCGTGTGTCCCAGGTATCCTCGGTCAGGCCCGCCACCAGCGCTTCGCGGATGAAGACCTCGCGCGCGCGCACGGGGTCGATACGGGCAAACGACACCCGCCGCTGGCTGTATACCGTCAGCCCGTAGAGTGTGCCGCGCTCGCTGGCGACGACCTCGGCGCTGCGCTTTTCCCAGTGCGGATCGCCCACCTGGCGCCGAATCAGGTGCGCGCCCACCTCCTCCAGCCACTGCGGCTCGATGGTGGCAATGCCGCGCCCGAACAGGCGCGTGGTCTCGACCAGCTCGGCGCACAGCACCCAGCGCCCGGGGCGTTTTTTTAGCCGCACGCCCGGGTGCGGCACGAATTTGATGCCGCGCGCCCCCAGGTACACGTCCTCGGTCTCGTGCTTGCAACCCACGTTGCCCAGCAGCCCGGCCAGCAGGCTCAGGTGGATTTGCTCGTAAGTCGCGGGCTGGGTGTTGGGCTTCCAGCCATGCTCGGCGGCCACGGTGTGCAGTTGCTGGTGGATGTCACGCCACTCGCGCAGCCGGCGCAGGTGGACGAAGCGCTCGCGCAGCAGCGCCTCGTACTGGCGGTTGGACAGCCGGTGGGTCGGCGGCTCACCCGGCGCGTGCACACCGCCGCGAGCTTTCTCCAGCCAGTCCCACAGCTTGAGGATACCGACGAACTCGCTGCGTTCGTCGTCGAACGCCGCATGCGCCTGGTCGGCCTTGGCCTGCGCCTCCAGCGGACGCTCGCGCACGTCCTGCACGCTCAGCGCGCTGGCAATCACCAGCACCTCGGCCAGCGCGCCACGGTCGCGCGCAGCCAGAATCATGCGCCCCACGCGCGGGTCCAGCGGCAGGCGCGCCAGCTCGCGTCCGAGCGGGGTCAGCGCCAGCGCCTCGTCCAGCGCCCCCAGCTCCTGCAGCAACTGGTAGCCGTCCGCGATCGCGCGCCGCGACGGCGCCTCCAGAAACGGAAACGCCTCCACATCGCCCAGACCCAGCGCCTTCATGCGCAAGATCACCCCTGCCAGCGATGAGCGCAGAATCTCCGGATCGGTGTAGCGCGGCCGCGCGGCAAAGTCGGCTTCGTCGTATAGGCGGATGCAAATGCCCTCGGCCACGCGGCCGCAGCGACCCGCGCGCTGATTGGCCGCGGCCTGGCTGATGGGCTCGATGAGCAACTGCTCGACCTTGCTGCGCAGACTGTAGCGCTTGACGCGGGCCAACCCCGAGTCGATCACATACCGAATGCCCGGCACCGTCAGCGATGTCTCCGCCACGTTGGTGGCCAGCACGACGCGCCGTCGGCCACTGGGGTGAAAAATCCGGTTTTGCTCGGCGGCGCTCAGCCGGGCGTACAGAGGCAACACCTCGGTGTCGCGCAGCGCGGGCTGGTGCGACAGGTGGCGGCGCAAATAGTCGGCCGCGTCTCGTATCTCGCGCTCACCCGGCAAAAAGACCAGGATGTCGCCCGCGTGCGCACCGCCGCGCCAGAGTTCGTCCACGGCGTCTGCGATCGCGTCGTTCAGGCCGTAGTCGCGGCTTTCCTCGAATGGGCGCCAGCGGATCTCGACCGGATAGGTGCGGCCGCTGACGTGGATGATGGGCGCGGGCCCGCGCGCGGACGCGAAGTGCTGCGCGAAACGTTCGGCGTCGATGGTGGCCGAGGTGATGATGACCTTGAGGTCCGGGCGGCGTGGCAGCAGCTGCTTGACGTACCCGAGCAAAAAGTCGATGTTGAGGCTGCGCTCGTGCGCCTCGTCGATGATCAGCGTGTCGTAGGCGCGCAGCAGCGGATCGCGCTGGGTCTCGGCGAGCAAAATACCGTCCGTCATCAGCTTGATGGCGGCACTGGGCTGCACACGGTCGTGAAAGCGAATCTGGTAGCCCACCAGCTCACCCAGCGTGGTGCGGGTCTCCTCCGCGATGCGTGCCGCCACCGACGTGGCGGCCAGCCGCCGGGGCTGGGTGTGGCCGATCAGCGGCCGGCGCCGCCCTGTGCCGGACTGCCAGTCCACGCCGCCGCCACGGCCCATGGCCAGCGCGATCTTGGGCAGTTGGGTGGTCTTGCCCGACCCCGTCTCGCCGCTGACCACGACCACCGGATGCTCGCGCAACGCGGCCTCGATGTCGGCGCGGCGCGCCGATACCGGCAACGTATCGGGAAACTCGATCACCGGCGCTCGGGCCGGCTGATGGCACACTTCGTTCTGTGGCATGACCGCGCGATTATCCCGATCCTGCACGCACCCGCACGCCTGCGCACGCTCTACCCCAACCGCCCGACCGATGTCCAACGTCTTTCACTTCACCTTCGTGCCCTGGTTCCGCTCGGTGGCGCCCTATATCCACAAATTTCGCCACCAGACCTTCGTGGTCGGGGTACCTGGCGAAGCGATCGCCGCCGGCAAGCTGCCCAATTTGGTACAGGACTTGGCGCTCATTCAGAGCATGGGCGTGCGCGTGGTGCTGGTGCACGGCTTTCGCCCGCAGGTGGACGAGCAGTTGCGCGCCAAGGGGCACGCTGCCCGCTTCCACAACGGCATGCGCATCACCGATTCGGTGGCGCTGGACTGTGCCCAAGAGGCCGCCGGGCAGCTGCGCTTCGAAATCGAAGCCGCCTTCAGCATGGGGTTGCCCAACACCCCCATGGCTGGGGCCACGGTGCGCGTGATTTCGGGCAACTTCATCACCGCGCGACCGGTGGGCATCGTCGATGGCATCGACTTCCAGCACTCCGGGCTGGTGCGCAAGGTCGACACCGCGGGAATCGTGCGCGCGCTCGACATGGGTGCCCTGGTGCTGCTGTCGCCGTTTGGCTTTTCGCCCACGGGCGAGGCGTTCAACCTCAACATGGAAGAGGTGGCCACGAGTGTGGCCGTGGCGTTGCAGGCCGACAAGCTGATCTTCGTGACCGAGGTGCCTGGCATCCGCGTGCGGCCGTTCGACCCACCCGGCGATGACAACCCCATCGACACCGAACTGCCGCTGGCCGATGCCGAACGCATCCTCGCCGAAGCCCCGGTGCCGACCGTGCCAACCGACCCGGGCTTTTACCTGCAATACTGCGTGCGCGCCTGCAAGGGTGGCGTCGAGCGCAGCCACATCATCCCGTTTGCGGTCGATGGCTCGCTGCTGCTGGAGGTGTACGTGCACGACGGTATCGGCACCATGGTGGTGGACGAAAAGCTCGAGAGCCTGCGCGAGGCCACCCCAGACGACGTCGGTGGGATCCTGCAGCTCATCGAGCCGTTCGAGAAAGACGGTACCCTCGTCAAGCGCAGCCGCACCGAAATCGAACGCGACATCGCCAACTACACCATCATCGAGCACGACGGCGTCATCTTTGGCTGCGCGGCGCTGTACCCCTACCCCGAGGCCCGCACGGGCGAAATGGCGGCACTGACCGTCTCGCCACAGGCGCAGGGCCAGGGCGACGGCGAAAAGCTGCTCAAGCGCATCGAGCAACGCGCGCGCCTGATGGGGCTGGAGAGCATCTTCGTGCTGACCACCCGGACCATGCACTGGTTCCTCAAGCGCGGCTTCCAGCCGGTGCCGCCCGACTGGCTGCCCGAGGCGCGCAAGCGCAAATACAACTGGGACCGGCGCAGCCAGGTGCTGGTCAAGCGCCTGGGCTGAGCCGGCCCGCGCGCCGGCGTCACATCACGCGGTGCGGGCCACCGCGGGCGGCCTCGTCCTGGCGCGTCTTCCACAGCGAGTACAGCACGCCGCCCGCGATCAGGCCGAAGGTCACCGACAGCGAGATCACGGCCGGGATCTTGCCGATGATGCCCACAAGGAAGATCTTGGAGCCGATGAACACCAGCACCAGCGCGAGAGCGAATTTCAGGTAGTAGAAGCGGTGGATCATCGCCGCCAGCGCGAAGTACAGCGCGCGCAGCCCCAGGATCGCGAAGATGTTGCTGGTGTAGACGATGAACGGGTCGGCGGTGATCGCGAAGATCGCGGGCACCGAGTCCACCGCGAAGACCAGGTCGGCGGCCTCGACCAGCACCAGGGCGAGCAGCAGCGGCGTCGCCCACAGCACGGGTTGGCCCGTCACGGGATGCGGCTCGCGCACCAGGAAGGCGTTGCCGCGCAGCCCGTCGGTCACGCGCATGCGCTTGCGCAGGAACCTCAGCAGCGGGTTGCGGGCGATGTCCGGCTCCTCGTCGGCAGCGAACCACATCTTCACCCCCGTGATGACCAGGAAGGCGCCGAACACGTACAGGATCCCGCTGAACTCCTTGACCAGCGCCGCGCCCAGACCGATCATCAGCGCACGCAGAACGATCACGCCCAAAATACCCCAGAACAGCACCCGGTGCTGGTACGGGCGCGGAATGCCCAGAAAGCCAAAGATCAGCGCGATCACGAAGACGTTGTCCATGGACAGCGACTTCTCGATCAGGAAGCCGGTGAAGTAGGCCATGCCGCTCTCAGCCCCCAGGTACCACCACACCCAGGTGCCGAACAGCAGGCCGGCGGTGATGTAGCCGGCCGACAGCAGCAGGCTCTCGCGCACGCCGATCTCGCGCTGCTCGCGGTGCAGCACGCCCAGGTCGAAGACCAGCAGGGCGATCACGATGGCGATGAAAACCACCCAGATCCAGGCGGGTTTGCCCATGAAATCGGCGGCCCCAAAAGCAAGCAAAGCGTCCATACGGTGGTCGGATATTCCTGAAAAGCCTCGATTATGCCGACACCGACGTCCGAAAAAAATACCGACGATACGGATAATCGGTTCGAAAAAACCGAAACGTCAGATGCTCAACTACCGCCACCTGTACTACTTTTGGATGGTCGCGCGCGAAGGCGGCTTTGCCCGCGCGGCCGAGCGCCTGGACATGGCGGTGCAGACGGTCAGCGCCCAGGTGCGCGAACTCGAACGCGCCCTGGGCCACCAGCTGCTGCGCCCGGCCGGACGCACCGTCGCGCTGACCGACGCCGGCCGCGTCGCCTTTGCGCGGGCGGACGACATCTTCCGCATCGGCAACGCCCTGCCGCAGGCGGTCCGCGAGGCCGCCGGCCGACCCGTGCTGCGGCTGGCCGTCGGCCTGTCCGACGGGCTGTCCAAGCTGGCCGCGCACGCCTTGCTCCGCCCGCTGCTCGGCACACCCGATCTGCACCTGGTCTGCCACGAGGGGGAGCCCGAAGCCCTGTTGGCCGAGCTGGCGCTGCACCACCTCGACCTCGTGCTGGCCGGCCAGCCCGCCACGCCGCTGCCCACCTTCCCGGTCGACAGCGAGCGCATCGCCAGTTCGCCGGTCGACTGGTACGGGCCGGCGACCCTGGTCACGGCCGATGCCCGGCGGCACTTTCCTCGGGTGCTGCAGACCCTGCCCGTCCTGTTGCCGACGCCCCACTCGCCGCTGCGTCCCTTGCTGGACCGGTGGCTGGACGATCACGGCCTGCGCCCGCGCGTGGCCGGGGAGTTCGAGGACAGCGCCCT
>DYIC01000081.1 GCA_020723845.1 Hydrogenophaga sp. | reverse complement strand
AGGCGCGTAGCTCAGCTGGTTAGAGCACCACCTTGACATGGTGGGGGTCGTTGGTTCGAGTCCAATCGCGCCTACCAATGGGGGCAATAAATACGCCGTCCGACATGGCATGCCCCGTTGCGAAAATCCCTCCCCGTCGTTTGAACCGCTGCGACAAAGTCTCGTGAGCGCTAAGGACTCGGCGCCCGACGGGCAGGCAGTTCACATGGCTGCTCCCGCCGCCCAAGAGTGTGACGTCTTTGCGTGGCTGGCCCCATAATACGGGCCGGAAATTGCAAAGGATGACCCATGGGCGCAACGGCTGGCGAGATGAGCTGGGAAGAGATCAAAGCCCTCTTTCGTGAGACGGACCGCAGGTTCCGGGAAAGCGACCGCAAGTTCCAGGAGACCGAACGTCTGCTCAAAGAGCGTTCGGAAGAAACCGACCGCAAGTTCCAAGAGACGCGCGAGCTACTCGATCGCCTCTCACGCCGCTTTGGCGACCTGGGTAACCGCCTGGGCGAGTTCGTCGAGGCGATGGTCGAGCCTGCGTTAGTGGACTTGTTTCGCGCGCGCGGGCTCGATGTCAGCGAGGTCCATCGCCGCGTGACCTCGCGTCGGGGTGGCGAGGCGATCGAGATCGACCTCTTGGTGGTCGACGGCGACACCGCGGTCGCGGTCGAGTGCAAAAGCCGCTTGACCAAAGAGGAAGTCGAGCGGCATGTGGAACGGATGAACAAATTCAAGCGGCTGCTGCCCAAATATGCCGACATGCGCATTCAAGGTGCGGTGGCCGGGATGGTGGTCGATGAGGATGCGGTCGAGGCGGCACAGACTGCGGGGCTCTGGGTGTTAGCGCAGTCGGGCGAGACGGTGGCGCTGCGCAACGCCCCCGACTTCAGTCCGCGGGTGTGGTAAAAAAGGGGGGTTGGTGACGAGAGCCGTCAGCGGCTGCGGCACGAGACACCCCCAGCCATGGCCCAGTACGTGCGCGACAGGAGGCCGCGACCGTGCATGAACCCGTGATCGACCGTCGTCGGCGTACCCTATCTCAGGCGGCAGCAGTCGCCGCGCTGATGGCGGCCGCCCCCGCGATAAGGGCACAGGGCAACCCGTCCCTGACGTTGGGCATCGTGCCCTATTTGCCTGCCCAGCGCTTGGTCGCGCTCTACGCTCCGCTGGCACCCGTGGTGCAGTCGGTGCTAGAGCGGCGTGTGGACATCTCGAGTGCCCGCGACTATGCAACGCATGTGCAGCGCCTGCGCGCAGGCGCGTACGACGTGGTGGCGGATTCGCTGTTTTTGGCGCGGCTGGCCCAGCGCGAGCTGGGCCATGTGCCATTGGTGCGCACCCAGGTGCCGCTGGAGCCGCTGCTGGTGGTGGCGCGTGACGGGGCGGTGCAAGACGTGGCGCAGGTGCGCGGGCGCACGGTCGCCGTCACCGACCGGTTGGCGGCGCTGACCGTGTTGGGCACGCGCGGGCTGCGCGATATGGGGTTGGTCGTGGACCGCGACTATGGTCTGACCATCTCCGGGTCGAACGCCAACTCGTTGCACCGCGTGTTGGTGGGCGATGCCGCGGCGGCCATCGTTTCGGCGACCACCCTGATCCAGGTCGATCCGCTGCTCGTGCAGCGCGTACGGGTGCTCATGCCCCTGCCCAAGGGGTTGTCGGCGGTCGTGTATCACGCCGCGCCCCGTTGGCGAGCGCGCGCACCGGCGTTGACACAGGCCTTGCTCGCCTTCGCCCAGACCGAGGAGGGCCGGGGCTTCATCCGCACCTTGGGGCATGGCGGCCTCGTGCCCGCCACCGACGACGACCTGCGCATGCTCGACCCCTACGTCGTCGAATACTATCGCCTCTCATGACGACGCCGTCTTTGCTCCGTTGGGCCAGCCGCTGGCGTGCGTGGTGGTTGCAGCGTATCGATGACCGACCGTTTCGCGTCCAGCTCGCGTGGCTCACGGCGCTGAGCGCGCTGGCGGTGCTGCTGGTAGCGACCGTGGCGGGCGTTGGCGTGGCGGATCGCGCCAACCAGCGCCTACTGACCGCCCAGGAGGCGGCGCTGCGCCCTATGGTCGAGGCGGCGCTGACCGCGCCCATGATCGAGCGTGACTACGCCAGGATTGCCGAGGTGGTGCGCGAGTTGATGCGCAGCGAAGCGATCGATGCCATTGCCGTGCTCGACCACGGTGGGCGCGTCGTCGTCGACGAGCGGGCATCCGGGGCTTTGATGCGGGTGCCGTTTGCGCACACACTGTCAGTGCCGCTGGCGCAGGGCAGCTTGCAGTTTGGTGAGGTGCGGCTGTCGCTCAACCCGGCACCATTCCAGGTGCTGCTGCACATGCTGCTGGGGGGCGTGCTGGTGGCCGTGGCGGCTGGGGTCGCGCTGGCGGTGTGGCTGTTTCGCGGCTGGGGGCAGCACGTGGGCCTGCGGCTGCAGACCTTGCAGCAAGCCACCCACGCGCTGGCGAGCGGGGACTATCGGGTCTGTGTGCACGATTTGGGCCGCGACGAAATCGGGCAACTCGGGCAGGCCTTCAATGAGATGGCCGCTCGCATCGACGAGGCGGTGCAGGCCCTGGTGGTCAGCGAAAACCGCGTCAATGCCATCCTGCACTCGATCGGCGACGGGCTGGTGGCCACCGACCGCGCCATGCGCGTGACCTACCTCAACCCCATCGCGCAGGCACTCACCGGCTGGACGGCGGAGGAGGCGATTGGGCGGCCGGTGGCCGAGATCATGCACATCGCCAACGCGCTGACCGGCGAGCCGGTCGATCTGCCGGTGGCGCGCGTGTTGGAGTGCGGGCGCATCGTGGGGCTGGCCAACCACACGGAGCTGATCGCGCGCGATGGCACCCGGCGCCACATTGCCGACAGCGCCGCGCCCATCCGCGACGCCAGCGGCGAACTGGTCGGGGTGGTGATGGTGTTTCACGATGTGTCGGAAGCGTACCGCCTGCGCAGCACGCTGGAGGACAGCCGTGCTCGTCTGGCGCTAGCGCTGGAGGCGGCGGCCCTCGGGCTGTGGGACCATTTCGTCGATGACGATCGCGTCGTATTGGACGCGCGCGCAGGCACGCTGCTCGGATTCGAGTCGGGTCGGCAAGCGATCCGCCGCGACGAGTGGGTGGACCGCATCCACCCGGAAGACCGTGCCGTCGTCGAGCACCTGTACGCCACCCACTGCGCAGGCGCGACGCCGCACTACGAGGCCGAGTACCGCGTACGCCAGTCCAACGGCGGCTGGCGTTGGGTGACCTCGCGCGGACGCATCACCGAGCGCGACGCGCACGGTGGCGTGCGCCGCATCACCGGCACGCTGTTCGACATTTCGGAGCGCAAGGCAGCCCAGGCCGAAATCATCAACCTGGCTTTCTACGACGCCTTGACGGGGTTGCCCAACCGGCGTTTGTTGCTCGATCGTCTGCAGCAGGCCGAGGCGCTGGCCCGCCGCAACGACCAGCGCGGGGCGCTGCTGTTCATCGACCTGGACCGCTTCAAACACATCAACGACTCGCGCGGCCACGCGGTGGGCGACGCGCTGCTGCGGCAAGTCGCGCAGCGCCTGCGCAGCCGGCTGCGCAGCGCCGACACGCTGGCCCGCCTGGGCAGTGACGAATTCGTGGTGTTGCTGACGGATCTGCCGGGTGACGCGGCGGCGGCGGGCAGCCATGCGCACGAGCTGGCCGATCAGCTGCGGAAGGCGCTGCAAACCCCCATCGACGTGGAGGGCGTGCTGTATCACGTGTCGGCCAGTGTCGGCATCGCGTTGTTTCCGGACGGGCAGCGACTGGCGGAAGACGTGCTCGCCTCGGCCGAAGCGGCCATGCACGCGGCCAAAGAGGCCGGGCGCGACCGGGTGCGTTTTTTCGACCCGACCATGCAGGCCGCCGCGACCCAGCGCCTGCACCTGGAAAACGATTTGCACGAGGCGTTGGCGCGCGGCGAATTGGAAGTCTTCTTGCAGCCGCAGTGCGATGCGGCGGGCCGCGTCGTGGCGGCCGAGGCGTTGTTGCGCTGGCGCCACCCGCAGCAAGGACTGGTGCCGCCTGGCGCGTTCATCCCCCTGGCCGAAGAGACGGGGCTCATCGTGCCCATCGGCGACTGGGTGCTGGAGCAGGCGTGTGCGCTGCTGCGCGAGCTCGACGCGGCGGGTTTGGCCATCGAAATCAGCGTCAACGTCAGCGCGCGCCAGATCCATGAGCCGGACTTCGTGCCCCGTCTGCAGGAGCGGCTACGCCAGCACGGCCCGATCGCGTCGCGGCTGACGCTGGAGATCACCGAAAGCCTGCTGCTGACCGACACCGACCAGGTGGTCGGCAAGCTGCACGCGTTGCACCGCACGGGCGTCAAACTGTCGGTGGACGACTTTGGCACTGGCTATTCGTCGCTGGCGTACCTCAAGCAGTTGCCGCTGCACGAGCTCAAAATCGACCGCGCTTTCGTCGATGGCCTGCCCAACGACGCCAACGACACGGCCATCGTCAGTGCCATGCTCGGGGTGGCGCGCAACTTTGGCTTGCAGGTGGTGGCCGAAGGGGTGGAGACGCCCGCGCAGCGCGAGCATCTGCTGGCACTCGGATGCAGTCGCCTGCAGGGTTACCACCTGGGGCGGCCGCAGCCGGCATCGGCGTACTTGGCGCAGTGGCTAAGCGGTGGCGGAGCCAGTATTACTGCCACAATTGCCCCTGATGCTTGACGAACCGACCCGCCTGCCCCCCGTCACCGACCCCACGGTGCCCCTGATCGACGACCCGCAGCTCAGCCAGCTGCGCGTGCCGCCGCACTCGCTGGAGGCCGAGTCCAGCGTGCTGGGCGGATTGCTGCTGGACAATGCCGCCTGGGACCGGGTGGCCGATCTGGTGACCGAGACCGACTTTTACCGGCCCGAGCACCAGCGCATCTTTGCCGCCATCGCCGCCCTCATCAACGGCGGCAAACCGGCGGACGTCATCACCGTCTTTGAGCACCTGGCCAGCCTGGGCCGCGCCGACGACGTAGGGGGGCTGGCGTACCTCAACCAGTTGGCCCAGTTCGTGCCCAGCGCCGCCAACATCCGCCGCTACGCGGAGATCGTGCGCGAGCGCGCCATCCTTCGAAAGCTCATCGCCGCCAGCGACGAGATCGCCTCCCAAGCCTTTGCCCCGCGCGGCAAGCCGGTGGCCACCATTCTGGACGAAGCGGAGCAAAAAATCCTCTCCATCGGCGAAGAAGGCAGCCGCATGAAGCAGGGCTTTCAGTCGATGGACAAGCTGGTCGTCGAGCTGCTCGATCGCGTGCAGGAGATGGCCGACAACCCCAACGACATCACCGGGGTGCCGACCGGCTTCATCGATCTGGACCGCATGACCGCTGGCCTGCAGCCGGGCGACCTCATCATCATCGCCGCGCGCCCCAGCATGGGCAAGACGGCGTTTGCCATCAACATCGCCGAACACGTGGCACTGCACGAGGGGCTGCCGGTGGCGGTGTTTTCCATGGAAATGGGGGCCGCGCAGCTTGCGGTGCGGGTGGTGGGGTCGATCGGTCGCATCAACCAAGGCCACTTGCGCACCGGCAAACTCACGCCCGATGAGTGGCCGCGCCTGACCGAAGCGATCGAAAAACTGCGCCACATCTCGCTCTACATCGACGAGACGCCGGGCCTGACGCCGACTGAGTTGCGCGCCAACGCGCGGCGGCTGGCGCGCCAGTGCGGCAAGCTGGGGCTCATCGTCGTGGACTACCTGCAGCTCATGAGCGGCAGCCAAAGCGCCGACGAAAACCGCGCCACCGAACTCGGCGAAATCTCGCGCGGCCTGAAAATGTTGGCCAAAGAGCTGCAATGTCCGGTGATTGCGCTGTCGCAGCTCAACCGCGGCGTGGAGCAGCGCACCGACAAGCGGCCGATGATGTCCGATCTGCGCGAATCGGGCGCGATCGAGCAGGACGCCGACATCATCATGTTCATCTACCGCGACGAGTACTACACCAAGGACCAATGCAAAGAGCCTGGTGTGGCCGAGATCATCATCGGCAAGCAGCGCAACGGCCCCACGGGGACGGTCAAGCTGGC
>DYIC01000080.1 GCA_020723845.1 Hydrogenophaga sp. | reverse complement strand
CGGTCTACAACCCCTTCGATCTATTGCTGTTCTTCCAGGAACGCGTCTTTCGCCCGTACTGGTTCGAGACGGGGACGCCCACGTTCCTCGTCGACGTGTTGACGCAGCGCGGCTGCTTCACCCCGGAGCTGGCGTCGCTGCGGGCGGATGACGAGCTGCTCAACAGCTTCGATGTCGAGGGCATGACCACCGAGGCGCTGCTGTGGCAGACCGGGTACCTGACGTTTCGCGGCCAGCGCCGCACTGGCGCGCGCATCGAGTACACCTTGGGCTACCCCAACCTGGAGGTCGAAAGCGCCCTCAACGACGCGCTGGTCAAGGCGCTGGTGGGTGCGCCGTCGGCGGCGGGACGGGCGATCAGTCGGCTCTACGACGTGCTGCACGCGGGTGACCTATCGGGCCTCAGAACCCATATCGACAGCCTCTACGCCGCCATCCCGCACGACTGGTACCGCAACAACCCGATCGCGCAGTACGAGGGCTACTGGGCCAGCGTCTTCTACAGCCACATCGCGGCGCTGGGGCTGGATTTGATCGCCGAAGACGTGACGAGCCAAGGCCGTATCGACCTCACGGTCAAACTGCCTGAGCGGATCTACCTGTTCGAGTTCAAAGTGGTCGAGCTGGAGCCGGAAGGGAAGGCCTTGGCGCAACTCAAGGCCCGCGACTACGCCGCCAAATACCGCATGGCGGGCGTGCCCATTCACCTGGTGGGCATCGAGTTCAGCCGCGAGTCGCGTCGCGTGGTGGGGTTTGACGCCGAGCATTTGGCGTGCCAATAGACGTTCCACCGCGCCGGTGACGAAGCGCTGGGTCTGCCCTAAACCCAAGAAAGAACAAGGGCTGACGCGATCACTCACGTCAGCCCTGGATGGGTTTGGTCGGCGTGGCGGGATTCGAACTCGCGACCCCTTGCACCCCATGCAAGTGCGCTACCAGGCTGCGCTACACGCCGAAGCCGCCATTATACGGTGTTTTCAGGCGCTTTCCGGAGTGCGGAGTCGAGCAGGGCGCGGATGGCGCGCAGCTCGGCCAGCAGTGAACGGCGCTGCGACGCGTCCCAGGCGGGCGGCGGCTCGATGGCGTCCACCACGCTCGTGGGCAAGATCTCACCCGCGGGTGCTGGGGGGGTAGAGGGTTCACCATCCCCTTCCTGGTCCTTGCGCGCGGCGCGCTCCTGCTGGCTCCATTCGGCCAGCCGGTTGCGTGCGCCCTGGATGGTAAACCCTTGCTCGTACAGCAGTTCGCGGATGCGGCGGATCATCAGCACTTCGTGGTGCTGGTAGTAGCGCCGGTTGCCGCGGCGCTTCATGGGCCGCAGTTGGGTGAATTCTTGCTCCCAGTAGCGCAGCACGTGGGGTTTGACCCCGCACAGTTCGCTGACCTCACCAATGGTGAAGTAGCGCTTGGGAGGAATGGGGGGAAGCGCAGGTGCAGAGCACATGGTGGAGCGAAGTCGGCAGCCCACTAATGTAGCGCAACCGCCGTCACAGGCCCATGATCTCGGGGCCGCCTTTGGCGAGCGCGCGCTGGTAAGCCGGGCGGCTGCGGTAGCGCTCGCGGTACGCCGCCACGTGGGGGTGACGCGCAGCAGCGTGCGGTCCGCCCAGCGCGAGCGCCGCCTCGACGGCAAAGCTCATCTGAAAGTCGGCCAGTGCCAGCCGCTCGCCGGTCAGCCAGGGGCGATCGCGCAGCGTGTGGTCCAGCAGCTCGAGCGCGGTGTCGATGTTGGGATCGACGAAGCGCCGCAGCACTTGCCGGCTGATCTCGCGCGCGATGGGCCGAGCGAAGAACGGCATGCGCTGCTGGGGGATGTTGACGAATACGAGCTTCATGACCACCCAGTTCATCAACGATCCTTCGGCAACGTGCATCCAAAACCGGTTGTCGCGGTGCGCGGCCGTGCCCGGCGCGGGCACCAAGCCCGCCAGTTCGCTATGTGGGGCGGGGGGAAAGGTCTCGGCCAGGTATTCCAGGATCGCGGCGGATTCGGCCACCGTCACATCGCCATGGGTAATGACGGGCGACTTGCCCAAGGGATGCACGGCCTTGAGTTCCGGCGGGGCTAGGCGCGTGCGGGCGTCGCGCCGGTACAGGCGCAGCTCGTAGGGCACGCCCAGTTCTTCCAGCAGCCACAGCACGCGCTGCGAGCGCGAGTGTTCCAAGTGATGAACGACCAAGCTCGTCATGGGCACTCCCGTGGGTCAGCGTGAGTGGATCAGGGCGTCGAGCCGGTGTGCATCGGCGCAAAAGAGCCGGATGCCTTCGGCCAATTTTTCAGTGGCCATGGCGTCGTCGTTGAGCGCGAGCCGAAAGGCGGCCTCGTCGCCGGCACGGTAGTGGATTTCCGGCAGGTCGGCGCGGGCGGCTCCGGCGGGGTCGAGCTGGCGCGGGACGTCGCCTTCGGTGGCGGCCAGTTGCGCCAGCAGCTCGGGGCTGATGGTGAGCAGATCGCAGCCAGCCAGGGCCAGGATCTGCCCGGTGTGACGAAAGCTCGCGCCCATGACCTCGGTGGTGATACCGAAGTGCTTGTAGTGCCGCCAGATGCGGGTGACGGATTGCACGCCTGGGTCTTGGGTGCCTGCCATCGCCGCCTCGTCCCACTGGGCGCCGGCGCGTGCCTTGTGCCAGTCGACAATGCGGCCGACGAAGGGCGAGATCAGGCGCACGCCCGCGTCCGCGCACGCCACCGCCTGGCAAAAGGCGAACAGCAGCGTCAGGTTGGTATGGATGCCCTCGCGCTCCAGGGTTTCGGCGGCGCGGATGCCTTCCCAGGTGGCAGCGATCTTGATCAGCACGCGCGCGCGCGGCACGCCCTCGGCCTCGTAGAGCGCGATGAGGCGCCGAGCGCGCTGGATGGTGGCGCGGGTATCGAAGCTCAGGCGCGCGTCGACTTCGGTCGATACCCGGCCCGGGACGATGCGCAGGATCTCGGTGCCGAAGCGCACCAGCAGCCGGTCGGCCACTTCGTCCAGGGGGCGGTCGCGGTATCGGGTAACGGTGTCGTCGAGCAGCGGCGCGTACTCGGGTTTGAGCACGGACTTCAGGATCAGCGACGGGTTGGTGGTGGCGTCGCGGGGCTGGTACTGCGCGATCTGCAAAAAGTCGCCGGTGTCGGCGACCACGGTGGTGTGGCGCTTGAGGGCGTGGAGCTGGTTCATGCGGGGTGACAGCGAAGGCGAAAGAAAGCCGGGGCGGGTTTAGGTCAGCGGCGTGGCCAGACGCTGGATGACGGCCGCGGTGTCGGGGCGCACGCCGCGCCACCAGGCAAACGCCTCGGCCGCCTGTTCGACCAGCATGCCGATGCCGTCGGCGAGCCGCCCCGCGCCCGCCTGCTGGGCTTGGCGCAAGAAGGGCGTCAGCCCCTGACCATAAACCATATCGTACGCCAGGGTGTCGGGGCCGAAGATCTGGGGCGGCAACGGCAGCGCCTGATCGACGAGGCTGGCGGACGTGGCGTTGACGACGATGTCGAACCGTCCGGCGTCCACCAGTTCATCGAGCGCGGCGGCGCGCAAGACCCCGTGGCCCCACCCCTGCGCGTGAAACGACGCCACGAGTGCCGCCGCCTTGTCGGCGCTGCGGTTGGCCACGAGCAGCAGTGTGGGTGCGGCCTGCAGCAGCGGCTGCAGCGCCCCGCGCGCGGCGCCCCCGGCGCCCAGCATCAGCACGCGGCGGCCAGCGACGGGGTGGCCCAGATTGACCGTGATGTCGCGCGCCAACCCCACGCCGTCGAAGTTTTCGGCGCGGCAGCGCGTGCCGTCGAACGCCAAGGCATTGGCCGCACCGGCAAGCCGCGCGCGCTCGCTAACCTCATCGGCATAGGCACACGCCTCGATCTTGAACGGCAGTGTCACGTTGACCCCGCGCCCGCCCGCCGCGCGAAAGGCATCCACCGTGGCGGCAAAACCGTCCAGCGGGGCCTCCATGGCGGTGTAGGTGAGCGCCTGCCCGGTTGCCTGGGCAAACCAGGTGTGGATGAGCGGCGATTTGCTGTGGCCGATGGGGTGGCCGATGACGGCGTAGCGGTCCATGGCGCGATTGTCGCCGATGGCGGCCCCTCCGCCACCAGCCAGGGGCATGGCAGCCTCGCGTCGTTGCTTCGGCGTTTTGGATATGGTCGTCAACACCGTTGACGGGTGGTCGTCCATGGACCAGCTACGATACAACCCGTCGTTCGCCTGGAGCTTGCCGTGTCCGCCTTGCCCGCTCTGTTCGTCTCGCATGGCTCGCCGATGATGGCCTTGGCGCCCGGCGCCGCCGGTGTCGCCTTGCAGCGTTGGGGGCAGTCGCTGGCTGCCCGCGACGACTTGCGTGCAGTGGTCGTCATGTCGCCGCACTGGATGGACGAGGTGGCTGCGGTGGGCAGTCACCCTCAGCCGCCCACATGGCACGACTTCGGTGGCTTCCCGCCGGCGTTGTACCGCCTGCAGTACCCTGCACCTGGTGATCCCGCGCTGGCGCGCAGGGTCGTCGAGCGTTTGCGCGCAGCGGGTATCGCTTCGGCCGAGGACCCGCAGCGCCCGCGCGACCATGGCGCTTGGTCACCGCTGCGCTTTCTGTTGCCCCAGGCCCGCTGGCCGGTGGTGCAGCTGGCCCTCCCGGCTACTGCAGGGCCGGCGCAGGTGTACGCCATCGGTGTGGCACTGGCTGCGCTGCGAGAGGATGGCGTGTTGATGGTGGGCTCGGGCAGCCTTACCCACAACCTGATGGAGTTCTTCGGCCAACGCCCGGCGATTCAGGATCCGCCCGATCCCTATGTGGTGGCGTTTTCGGACTGGGTCTGGAATGCCTTGCAGGCCCGCGATCTGGATGCCCTGCTGGCGTGGCGCGTGCGGGCGCCGCAAGCGGAGCGCGCGCACCCGACCGACGAGCACCTGCTGCCGTTGTTCTTTGCCCTGGGAGTGGCGCGCTGGCCCCGGGAGGGGGCAGCGACGGTGCAGGCGATCACGCGCGAAGTCCAGTACCGGTATCTGGCGATGGACAGTTATGCCATCAGCTGACCATGGGGCGGATGGAAAAGGGGACCCGACTCAGGACACCCACTTGGTTTCGTCGCTAGAGCCGCGCCCACTGATGATGCTGGGTGGCAGCGATCACGCGTCGGCCAGCTCCGTCATCGGCACGCAGCTGCAAAACAGGTTGCGGTCGCCGTACACGTTATCCACCCGGCCGACGGGTGGCCAGTATTTGCTGCCGGCTCGACCGTGCGCGCGGTGAAACGGCAAGGCGGCACCCAGTTCCCGCGTGTAGGGGTGGGGCCAGTCCTCGGCCAGGCAGCGCTGCGCGGTGTGCGGGGCGTTTTTGAGCGGATTGTCCTCGCGCGGCCACACGCCCAGCTCGACGGCGCGGATCTCTTCCCGGATGGCGATCATGGCGTCGATGAAGCGGTCCAGCTCCTGCAGCGTCTCGCTCTCGGTGGGTTCCACCATCAGCGTGTTGGGCACGGGAAACGACAACGTGGGCGCGTGAAAGCCGTAATCCATGAGCCGCTTGGCGATGTCTTCGGCCAGGATGCCGCTCGTGTCTTTGAAGCCGCGGCAGTCCAGGATGCATTCGTGCGCGACGTGGCCGTTGGCGCTGGCGTACAGCGTGGGGTAATGCGCGCGCAGGCGGGCGCTGACGTAGTTGGCCGCCAGGATGGCCGTCTGCGTGGCGCGCAACAGGCCCTCGGCCCCCATCATGCGGATGTACATCCACGAAATGGGCAGCACGGCCGCGTTGCCCAGCGGCGCTGCCGAGACGGCGCCGACGGTGGCGTCGCCCCGCGCATCGCCCGCATAGGCGCCCGCGGCCAGCGCCGTGGCGTGGCCAGGCAGGTAGGGCGCGAGTTCCTCCACCACACACACCGGGCCCACGCCCGGGCCGCCGCCGCCGTGGGGGATGCAAAAGGTCTTGTGCAGGTTGAGGTGGCTGACGTCGCCCCCGAACGCCCCCGGGGCTGCCAGGCCGACCAGCGCGTTCATGTTGGCGCCGTCGATGTAGACTTTGCCGCCGTGTTGGTGCACCAGGTCGCACAGGGCCTTGACGCCGGTCTCGAACACGCCGTGCGTGCTGGGGTAGGTGATCATGATGCACGACAGGCGCTCGCTGTACTGCTCGCACTTGGCGCGCAGGTCGTCCAGGTC
>DYIC01000079.1 GCA_020723845.1 Hydrogenophaga sp. | reverse complement strand
GGTGGTTCGTGGGCTCGGTGACCAGCCGGTAGCGTCCGGTCGGCACCACGATCTCGCCCTCGGGGTCGGCGGCAACGAAATGCACCTCGTCCGCCACCCGGCGGCCGACTTCGCGCAAGAGCGCCGTCTGGCCGATGGATTCGGGCGGATGGGAAACCTTGAAGTGGACCGTGACGTCGCCCTGTTCGGGGATGGTGCTGGCCGGCAGGCGGCGGATCACGCCCTCGCGGGCATTGGCGCTGTAGTCCACATCGAGCAGGTACTCGGTCTGGTCATCGAGCGAGGTGACGCGGATGTCGGCCAGATGCTGGAAGCCCAGTTCGATCACACCCGACTCGTCAAAAGGTGTGCTGATCGCCTTGGTGGTGTCCCACAAGGGGTCACCTTCGCCCAGGGCGAGGTGCAGGGTTTGTTCTTTGATCGCGGCGGCAAGGGCCGCGCGACCGCTGGCAGTCAGGATGGCCATCGGGTGCTCCAGGAATGAAATGGGGTAGTGAAATCAGGACTGCGTGCTGTGGGCGCTGCCGATCAGCTCGCGGGTGTCGGTCCAGGTCGAAGTCGGCCAGCGCACGCCGGTCCAGGTCTGGCCGCTCCAAGCAGCGCGGGTGCTGAGGACCGGCACGCGTGCGGGAGAAACTTGTGAAGCGGTGTCGGCTTCAGCGCTACGGGTCAGCAGGCGCAGCAGGCTCGGGCGGGCGTCGTCAAAAACATAGGGCAGGTTCTCGGTCAAGCCAGAGATGCAAATTTGCATCTCTGTCAGCGGCCGCCATTCGATCTCGGCCAGGTCACCCAGGGTGAGATCGCCCAATCGGGGCAGGGGCCGAGTGCGGTACAAGGCGCGACGTGGGGTGCGGCCGTTCACATCGCCCAGTACGGTCTCGGAGAGCACCACCTGCGCCCGTTGGTACAGACGTGCCCGCCAGCCGGCCGCATCGGGCAGCGGGGCATTGCTGGGGCTGTGCTGCCGCACCAGAAAGCCCTGGTCGAGACTGGGCACCGATTCGCCCAAGGCCCACATCCCCAGCGCCTGATCGGCGCGAGCCTGGACCCAGTGGGTGGATTGTCGATCATGCTGGCCGTGCAGCAGCAGGGTTGGCACGACCAGGTCACCCGGATGGCTGCGAGCGAATCGCTCCAGCACCTCCACGCGGATCAGCCGATGCGGTGTGGCCGACAGCGGATCACCGCTGCCCAGTGCTATCGGTGCGCCCGTCTCTTGCCAGACAAACCTCGGCAGGTTGGCGTTGATGTCGCCCAAGGGCGTGCTGTCCGAGAGCACCACCATCGCCCGGCAGAACTTGCGCTCGGGTCGCACCCCAACCGGATCGGGGACGCCCAGCGCATTGGCCAGCGTGAACAGGTGCGAATGCAGGATCTCCTCATTCGGTGTGTGGCCCGGATCGCCCAGCGCCGAGAAGCTCAGCAGGTAACGATCCATCAGCCGGGCTACCGCAAAGCGCACGGCCTCACGGTTCGGCGCGATCTGTTGTCCGGATGCCAGCGCGTCCTGTGCGAAACCGCGCCCAAACGACAGCTTGGTCTGCCCGTCTGTCCAGAACACGCCACTGTGGTCCGACAGCAGCGCTTCGCCCAGCCGACTCTCGTCCAGCACCAGTCGGCGCAGGTCCCAGCCGTGGTAGATGCGTGACAGGCGGGATCGGGCCGGTGCCGACAGCCGGGCGATGGCGATCAGGTTGGCGATTGATCCATCGTCATCCAGTACCTGACCCGGATCGAACTGAAACTCGGCAAAGTGAATGCCGGGGGTTTCCTGCTCGACCGTGGCGGTCGCGCCGATCCAGGACAGGGCGGTCGTGAGCGCTGCCGGGGTGCCGCGCAGGCGTTGCCAGCGGATGCCTTCGGCAATCGCACGGCGAGGATCGGGCAGGTAGGGCAACAATTCGCCCAGGCCATATTCCCAGATCAGCCAGGGCAAGAGACTGTCGCTGGGGTCGGTCTTGAACCCCTTGAGGGACTCAGTCTCGCCTCCCAGTCGGGTCAGCAGATCGGTCGAGAGCGACAGCGAACATTCGAGTGCCGTGGCGTTGGGCGGCAGCAGGTGATCCGATGTCATGCGCCCTCCTGGGTAGAGAAATCCCAGGGCGGCGCGCTTACCGGTCTCTGCCCGCGAAGGTCAGCTGGACGTCGGTCAGGCGCACCGCCTGGGTACTGTGGATGCGGATATCGGTGGCCGGCTCACTGAGCTCGACCTTGTGGACACCGGGCTGCTGCAATTGCCCGATCAACCAGGACTGGGTCAGGTCCCAGCCGAGCACGGCCTCCTTGGCCAGGGCTTGGGTCAGTCGCTGCGCCAGCCCGTCAAACACCGCCATCGGCGTGTCGGGGTAGAGCCAGATCTGGGCGGAGACCGTCACCGGCACCAGGCCGGCCGGCACCACTTCCACGGTATCCGTCAGCACCCGCACGTCGTCGCGCAGCACGGTGGCGCGCACGGTCTCCAGCAGCGCTTCAGGCACGGTGTCGCTGTGACCCGTGGGCAGCACGCTGATGCGCACCCGACCCGGGCCAGGGCTGTCGACGGCGACATCGGCCACCTCGGGAGAGGCTGAGAGTGCCCAGTAGCGGTAGTGCGCCGCACCGCCCGCATTGGCAAAGCCCATGATCCGGGCACGAATGCGCCGACGCAGCGGCTCGTCCTGTTCCTGCGGCAGACGGGAAACACCATAGAAGGCCCCCAGGTGCTCCAGGTCGTTGCCGACCGCAAAGGCCAGCAGATTGGCGCGCGCGGCTTCGTTGATGCGGGCGCGCAGCAGCAACTCGCGGTAGGCCGCCACCTCGATCAGCTTGATCGCGGGGTCCGAGGCCAGCAGCGCGCTGTACTGCGGATAGCGCACCTGGAAGTCACGCAGCAGCGCGTCGAACACGGTCTCGAAGCGCAGGGTCTCCAGCACCTGCGGCGTGGGCAGGCCGGCAAGCTCTGGTGCCAGGGCGGGGGTGAAATTCATGGGCGTTCTCCGCTGGTCCTGCTACCGATGCTCAACCCCGACAAGGTGACGGTCTGGCCTTCAAAGCCCTGCAGCCGCACTTCACCCTCCAGGGTCAGTTCCACCCAGCCGGCGCGGGCGTCGGTCAGGCGCACGCGGGTGAGCTTGAAGCGGGGCTCCCAGCGCCGCAGTGCCTCGGCGGTGGCGGCGTAGAGTTCGACCGCCAGACGTGGGGTGATGGGCTGATCGATGAGTTCGGGGATGCGCGAGCCGTAGTCGCGGCGCATCACCCGGGTGTTCAAGGGCGTGGAGAGGATGTCGGCGATGCTCTGGCGCAGGTGATCGAGGCCAGCGAGGGGCTGGCCGGTGTGGGCGTTGAAGCCATTCATCGCAAAGCACCCCCTTCATCCCATTCGGATAAATGCGCAAATTTGCGCAATTACGTCGCGCTCAAGGGTCAGCTGTTGCCTACCCACCCGCAAAGACATTCGGCGAGCCCTGCGCCACCCGTGACCCACAGGCGACCGGGTCGCCGATGCGCCCCAAGCCGCGTCCTTCAACGAACACCGAACCGCTGCCCTGGGCCAGCGTGCTGGCGTGACAGGCCAGTCCACAGCAATGAGTGGCCCAGCTGTCGCCTTGGCGGTGCGCACCCATGCCGTTGATGAAAACCGTGGCGCTCGCTGCGGTAGAAGGCCGGGGTGGCCAGCAACCGTGACCGGTGCAGCGATCCCCCAAACGTGTGGCTGCAGGCATTGCTTTCTCCTCGGTTGCCAACCTTCCGCAAATTTGCGGAAGGTTCAGTTCAGATCAATCCGGGGAGCGGTGAGGCGAATGCCGCTGTCACTCATCTCGATCTTGCTCGGGCCCACTTCCAGGACGATCTTGCCGCCTGACGGTACCGACAGACGCCAGTAGTGCTGCGCCCGGTCATACTCCATCACAGCGCCATCTTGCCACAGTGTGCGACTGATGTCGGCACTGTCGGCCGGCGGCGGATAGACGTCGCGGTAGAGCGAACCCACTACCACGGCCTGGTTGAGATCACCGCCGGGGGCGATCAGCACCACCTGTTCTCCCGGCTCCGGCGCGTGCCAGGTGCGGTCGGGGCCGGCACGCACGGTGGCAAACGGCAGCCAGGCCGTGAGGATGGGACCGGCCTGTACCCGCACCCGGGCCTTCTTCGCATCGAGTTCGGCGACTTGCCCCAGCATCACCACATTGCTCAGCCGCCGCTCGGCTTCGGTCATATCCTGGTGCAGATGGCGTTCGCTCATGGCGCGGCTCCGGCTGGATCAAGCAGGGGTTGATACTCGGACTCGTGCAGCACCCCAATGCGCGGCGCCCAGCTGTAGAGCGCCTGCAATGGCAGCGCCCCCTCGGGTGTTTCCACCACCCGGGTCCAGTAGCTGACCTCGAACGACAATCGAGCGGCCAGCACCGGCGTGTCACCATCACCGCCCTGATCGACCTCGGTGCGGGTGAGGCGCGTGCCTTCCACCAGCAGTCCCAAAGTCTCATCGGCATCGAGGGTGGCTTCCACCGCCTGTGCCAGCACATCGGCTTCCTCTGCGGCGGCGTCACCGCTGGCAATGATCTCGACCGACAGCTCCAACTTCCGATAGCGCAGCCCCGGATCGGCGTTGGGCTGATCCTCGATGCGCTCGTCGCGGGTGTAGATCAGGACGGCCGGCAACTTACCGGCAAACAGCGGCGTGCTGCGGTGGATGCTGATGCGCTGCGGCGTGATGCGCGCATCGACCTTCGGCAAAGACTCGATGAGTCGCGCGGCCACCGCCTCACGGATCAGGGTGCGTGGGTGCTTCATGGCCGACCCTCTGTGTTCCTTTGTGCAGCATCAGTTTCAGAAAGCCGTGCCCATCGGGTCGCACCTCGACGATCAGGTAGAGCACGCCTTGCACCGTCACCGCATCACCCTCGGTCGGTGTGGCCGGCAGATCCGCCAGCCGCACCTCCAACACCGGCTGGACCGTGGACACCGGCACACCCGTACTGGCATCCACCTCCTGGTGCGCCGCCGAGAACACGCCCCGGCCCGGCAGCGCCTGGGCTTGCCCCTCGAGGTGAAACACCACCGGCTCGCCGAAGGTGTCGAGCACGATGGATGACACCGCCCGAGTCAGGTCACCGAAGGCCGTCATGACCATCACCAGCCATTGCTGGAGAAGAGCCGCACGGTCAGCGCCGGGCGTTTCACAATCGGCAGCGGGTTGGACTGGGTGTAGATGTCAATGCCCGTGCCGTTGGGCCGTGCCAGCTGGTAGGCGTAGAGCTCTTGGCCGTAGGTGCCGACGGCGTCCATCAGGTTCGCCGGGGCAAAGTAAGTGCGGAAGGTGTCGAGCGTGCCCAGCGGAAACGCCACCCCTTCGCGCGGCGGGATCAGGCGCACGCTGGTGCCGTTGGCGAGCGTGACGGTGCCGAAATACTCCTCGAACAGGATGGAGCCAAAACGGAAGCCACGGCGGACATCATCGCGCAGCGGATTGGTACCGGCCGTGCCTTGGTAGAAGGTATAGGCCTCCTTGACGGTCTTGTGCTTGACCAGTGCATCGAAGAACTCGGGGCTGACCAGGGCGTGGATGCTGGTCATCATCTCGCCTTTGAGGTTCTCCTCGATGTGGCGCGCGACCTGGGTGCAGTGGATGACCATGTCCTCGGTGCTGCCGAACACAAAATCCACCTCGGGCTTCTGGATGCCGAACTCGTCGTGCCAGTTGTAGAGGGTGTTGCCAGCACCATCCTTGGTGATACCCAAGAGTGCATTAACGCGCATGTACTCCAGCGTCTGCGCGTGTTTCGCACGCATCCGGGCGAGCTTGCGTGTCATCACGGTGACCAGCGGGTCTTCACCAGCGGCCAGGCCCAAGCCCCGAATCCCCTGGATTTCCTCGGGCAGCACCACGTCGTTGTGCGGGATGTGGGGCACGGCAAACGAGCGTACCGAGCGCTTGTCGGTAGTGCCCACGGTCGCGGGCGCACCGGGCGCCACGGCCGGCAGCAAGCGCAGTTCGCCTTCGATGGACTCGATGGTGACGTTGCGCTGCGAGATAGGCTCGGGTGCAAACAACCCCAGCTGGCCGACACGGCCATAGGGGTTGGGCAGCATCTGGATGGCGGCTGACATCTCGGCCAGCGTGAAGCCGCCGGCGTCGAAAGGATTGACGATCACGGTCATGAGGAAACTCCTGTTCAGGCAGCGGCGCGCACGACGATGCCGTGGGCAGCCAGTTGCTGGTGTTTGAGGGATTGGGC
>DYIC01000078.1 GCA_020723845.1 Hydrogenophaga sp. | reverse complement strand
GCGCGCACGTCCCAGGTGCCGTGCACCAGCTTGAACTCCTGGAACACCGTGCGGATGGTCTCCAGGTAGTAGTTCGCGTCCATGTCCAGCACCGCGTTGTACTCGTCGTAGAACTGCCGGTGCGCCTCGGCGCTTTCGTTGTCACCCTGGATCAGATGCTGGAAGTAGTCGTAGTGGCTGTTGACGTGGCGGTCCGGGTTCATGGCGATGAAGCCAGCGTGCTGCAAAAAGCCCGGGTACACGCGCCGTCCTTCACCGGGAAACCCCGGCGGCACGCGGTAGATGACGTTGTTTTCGAACCACTCGTAGCTGCGCTGCACGGCCAGATTGTTGACTGCCGTGGGCGAGCGTCGGGCGTCGATCGGCCCGCCCATCATCGTCATGGACAGGGGTGTTTTTTCGCCGCGACTGGCCATCAGCGACACCGCCGCCAGCACCGGCACCGTCGGTTGGCACACGCTCATGACGTGGCACTGGCCATAGGTCTTTTGCAGGTAACGAATGAACTCCTGCACGTAGTTGACGTAGTCGTCGAGGTGGAAATCCCCCTGCGACAGCGGGACCATGCGCGCATTTTTCCAGTCCGTGATGTAGACCTTGTGGTCGCGCAGCATGGTGCGCACCGTGTCGCGCAGCAGCGTGGCGTAGTGACCCGACAGCGGGGCCACGATCAACACCACCGGCTGCTCTTTCAGACGCAGCAGGGTTTGCGGGTCGTCGGCGTAGCGTTTGAAACGTCGCAACTCGCAAAACGGCTTTTCGATCTCCACCCGCTCATGGATGGCGACGTGCACGCCGTCGATGTCGATGTGACGGATGCCGAACTCGGGCTTTTCGTAGTCTTTGCCCAGACGGTGCAGCAGGTCGTAGCCCGCAGCGATGCGTTGCGAAAACGGCGTCTGCGCCAGCGGAGAGCTGGGGTTGGCGAACAGCTTGGCTGCCACCTGCGCGAAGTCGGAGAAAGGCTCCATCAGGGCGCGCTGGGCTTCGTAGAGGTGATACAGCATGGCCGTCGCTCGGAATTGTTGCGGTGCAGCAAATATAACAGGAAGTGCCTCCGCCTGCCATACGGCTCATCCCCGATGGCGGGTCACATCGGGGACAGCCGTCGGCGCGACTTGGTGGGTCAGAGCACCGCCGCGATCGACTGGCAGACGTGGTCGATGTTGCGGCTGTTGAGCGCGGCCACGCACATGCGGCCGGTGTCCGTGCCGTAGACGCCAAACTCGGTGCGCAGGCGCACCATTTGCTCCTTGCTCAGGCCGGAGTAGCTGAACATGCCGATCTGCTGCGTGATGAAGGACATGTCCTGCCGCACACCAGCGGCCGCAAGCCCATCGACCAGCCGCTGCCGCATGGCCTTGATGCGGGTGCGCATCTCGCCCAGCTCTTGCTCCCACAGGGCGCGCAGCTCGGGCGTGTTGAGCACCGTGGCCACCACGGCCGCGCCGTGTGTCGGGGGATTGGAGTAGTTGGTGCGTACCACGATCTTGAGCTGCGACAGCACGCGCTCGGCTTCGTCTTTGCTCGCGCACACGACCGACAGCGCCCCCACGCGCTCGCCGTAGAGGCTGAAGCTCTTGGAAAACGACGTGGCGACGAAGACGTCCAGCCCCGCTGCCACGAACTTGCCCACCACCGCGCCGTCCTCGGCGATGCCATGGCCAAAGCCCTGGTATGCCATGTCCAAGAAGGGCACCAATCCGCGCTCACGCACCACGGCGATGACGTCGTCCCACTGGGCGGGCGTCAGGTCGTAGCCCGTGGGGTTGTGGCAGCAGGCGTGCAGCACGACGATGGTGCCAGGCTCGGCGGCGCGAAGGCTCGCCAGCATGCCGTCCAGGTTCACGCCGCGGCGCGCGGCGTCGTAGTAGGCGTAGGTGTCGACCGTGAAGCCGGCATTGGTGAACAGGGCCCGGTGGTTTTCCCAGCTCGGGTCGCTGATGAGCACGCGTGCGCCGGGGTTGAGTTTGTGCAGAAAGTCCGCCCCGATTTTGAGGCCGCCCGTGCCGCCCAGGGCCTGTACCGTGGCCACACGGCCGTCGCGAACCGCCGCGCTGTCGGCGCCAAACACCAAGGCCTTGACCGCGTTGTCGTACGCGGGCATGCCGTCGATGGGCAGGTAGCCGCGCGGCGTCGGCTTTTCCATCAGGCGCTGCTCTGCCGTCTGCACGCAGCGCAGCAGCGGCAGTTTGCCATCGTCGTCGTAGTACACGCCGACACCGAGGTTGACTTTGTTGGGCCGGGGGTCGGCGGCAAACTGTTCGTTCAGACCCAGAATCGGGTCGCGCGGGGCCATTTCGACGGCAGCAAACAGGGACATGACAGCAACACCTGGGTGGTTGGGACAAACCCCTCATTGTATCGGGCAGACGGGCACTGCGCGTGCGTCTGGACCATCGGGGTGTGCCCGTACACTTGCCGCCATCGATCGTTCATTTCGCCAGGAGTGCCCCCTTGAATGCCCCGGTTACTGGCCAGCTCGTCACCTTCGAAGACTCGCCATTCGTGCTGCACCAGCCTTATCCGCCCGCTGGTGACCAGCCGGAGGCGATCGAGCGGTTGGTCGAAGGTGTGCGTGAAGGCGAGGTATTTCAGACCCTGCTGGGGGTGACGGGGTCGGGCAAAACCTTCACCATGGCCAACGTGATCGCCCGCCTGGGGCGCCCGGCCATCGTCTTTGCGCCCAATAAAACTTTGGCTGCACAGCTTTACAGCGAATTTCGCGAGTTCTTTCCGAAGAATGCCGTCGAATACTTTGTCAGCTATTACGATTATTACCAGCCCGAGGCCTACGTTCCCCAGCGCGACCTCTACATCGAGAAAGACAGCGCCATCAACGAGCATATCGAACAGATGCGCCTGTCGTGCACCAAAAGTTTGCTGGAGCGGCGCGACGTGGTCATCGTCGCCACGGTCAGTGCCATCTACGGCATCGGCAAGCCCGAGAACTATCACCGCATGATCCTCACGCTGCGCCGGGGCGACCGCCTGGGACAGCGCGACATCATCGCCCAGTTGGTGCGCATGCAGTACCAGCGCAACGAGCAGGAGTTCGTGCGTGGCAAATTTCGGGTGCGCGGCGACACGATCGACGTCTTCCCGGCCGAACACTCCGAACTGGCGTTGCGCATCGAGCTCTTCGACGACGAGGTCGAGTCGCTGGCGCTGTTCGACCCCCTCACCGGGCACGTGCGGCAAAAGCTGGCGCGCTTTACCATCTACCCCAGCAGTCACTACGTGACGCCGCGCGAACAGGTGCTGCAGGCCGTCGAGAGCATCAAGCTCGAACTCGACGCCCGCCTGAAAGAGTTGGTGGCCGCCGGCAAGCTGCTGGAGGCCCAGCGGCTGGAGCAGCGCACGCGCTTCGACCTGGAGATGCTGGTCGAGGTGGGCCACTGCAAGGGCATCGAAAACTACACCCGGCACCTCTCGGGGGCCGCACCCGGGGAGCCGCCCAGCACGCTGACCGACTATTTGCCGCGCGATGCGCTGATGTTTCTGGACGAGAGCCACGTCATGATCGGCCAGCTCGCCGGGATGTACAACGGCGACCGCGCGCGCAAGCAGACGTTGGTGGACTACGGTTTTCGCCTGCCCAGCGCGCTGGACAACCGGCCGCTGAAGTTCGAGGAGTTCGAGCAGCGCATGCGGCAGGTCATCTTCGTCTCAGCCACGCCGGGCGACTACGAACTGCGCCGCTCCTCGCAGGTGGTGGAGCAGGTGGTGCGACCGACCGGCTTGGTCGACCCGGTGGTCGAGGTGCGGCCGGCCACGCACCAGGTCGACGACGTGCTGCACGAAATCCACCTGCGCGTGCAGCGCAACGAGCGGGTGCTGGTGACCACGCTGACCAAGCGCATGGCCGAGCAGCTCACCGACTACCTAACCGAAAACGGCGTGCGCGTGCGCTACCTGCACTCCGACATCGACACCGTCGAGCGAGTCGAGATCATCCGCGATTTGCGCCTGGGCGCGTTCGATGTGCTGGTGGGCATCAACTTGTTGCGGGAAGGGCTTGATATTCCAGAGGTTTCCCTGGTGGCCATTCTGGACGCGGACAAGGAAGGGTTTTTGCGTGCCGAGCGCAGTCTGATCCAAACCATCGGCCGCGCGGCGCGCAACCTCAATGGCATGGCGATCTTGTACGCGGACACCATCACCGACTCGATGCGCCGCGCCATCGACGAGACCGAGCGCCGCCGCGCCAAGCAACTGGCCTACAACGCCGCGCACGGGGTGACGCCGCGCGGGGTGACCAAGCGCATCAAGGACCTGATCGACGGCGTCATGAGCGACAAGGCGATGGAGGCGGCGCGCCAGGAAGCCGCGGTGCACGCCGCCGAGGCGTGGGTGGAGGAGATGGACGAAAAAGCCTTGGCGCGCGAAATCAAACGGCTGGAAAAGCAAATGCTCGAGCACGCGCGCAACCTGGAGTTCGAAGCGGCGGCGCGGGTGCGCGACCAACTGGCGCGGCTGAAAGATCGGGTGCTGGGCGCGCACGGGACGGAAAACGTCACGCCGCCCACCGTCTGATGGCAGCCTCCCCCGTTTGGGGGAGGCGAAGGCGGCGCCGAATTGTCCACAATGCACGCATGTCGGACATCACGAGGATCTATCTGATCGAGGACGACCGCACCATTCTGCGCTTCGTCGAGAGCGCCCTGCGGCAGCGGCCCCAGTGGCGGCTGGTGGGGTATTCGGATACCTTCGCCCACGCCGAGATGATGGCTCCGCGCAGCCTGGCCGACGTTTTTCTGGTCGACCTCGGACTGCCGGATGGGCGCGGGGAAGATATATTGCGCCTGCTGGCCGAGGTCAAACCCGAGGCCGAGCTGTTGGTCTTCACCGTTTTTGGTGACGAGTCGCGTCTGATTCGCGCCTTGCAGATGGGCGCCACCGGCTATGTGCTCAAGGGCTGCACCGAAGACGAGTTGATCGCGGCGATTGAGCAGATCCGCGAGGGGGGCGCGCCCATCTCGCCGTTGCTGGCGCGCATGCTGCTCAAACAGTTTCGCGCCATCGACAGCGATGCCACGGCCACCAAAGGGCCTGCCCCCGTGCTGTCCGAGCGCGAGACGGACGTGCTGCGCCTGGTGGCGCAAGGCTACGTCAACAAGGAAATCGCGCAACGGCTGGGCATCGGCGTGGCGACGGTGAGTACCCACATCAAAAACCTGTACCGCAAGCTGGCGGTACGCACGCGCGTACAAGTGGTGCGCGCCGCGCAGGCCCGGGGGTTGCTGTGAGTGCCACCACCGGGCAGCCACCTCGCCCGACCGCAGACGCCGCCCAGGGCAGTGTGGCGTGGTGGGTGGGGTTGGTGTTTTTGCTGTTGCTCGGGGCGCTGCACTGGGTGTCGCAGCCGGTGCCTCTGCCGGGGGTCTATCGAATCGCGCACGCACAGGCCAGCTTGCCGCTGGATCCGCACGTGCCCCCGCGGGCCATTGCCCTGCCGCACGTGCTGGATGACGAGAGCCCCGCCTGGCGCGAACGGGTCGATTACCAGCTCGAGTGGCCCGAGGGGCTCGCGTATGCGTCACCCGAGGGTACGCGGTTGGCACTGCTGCTGCCGCGCGTGGGCACGCGGTTTCGGGTCCTGCTCAACGGGCACGAGGTGTTTCAGTTCGGCTGGTACGCCCCCCGGGATCGCACCGTGCTGGCGGCATCGCAGCCGCACCTGGTTGCGTTGCCATCGGCCTTGCTGGCGTCCGACGCACGCGACAACGTCTTGCGTGTCGAGGTGCAGGGGCGTTTTCTCGAGCGCAGCGGACTGTCGGCCGTGCAGTTGGGGGATCACGACGCACTGATGCAGCGCCACCGCGTGCTGATGCTGTGGCAGTCCACGGGGTCGTGGATCATGGCGGCGCTGTCATTCTTCGTGGGCGGGTTGGCGCTGTTTCTGTGGCGCGCGCTGCGTGAACGGCTGTTCATCCTCATCGCGCTGGCGGCCCTGGCGCATGCGATGCGGACCGTGTTGCTCGCGGTGGTCGAGCCACCCTTGTCGCACGAAATGGTGTTCTTCTGGCACCGCGTCATGTTTGCCGCCTTCGTCGGCTTTTTCATCCTGACGGTGGAGCATCTGTTCGGGCATCGCCTGCGCTGGGTTCGGGTGGGGGCGTGGCTCGCCATTGCCGCAACGCCATTGTGGATCATTTGGGCGCTGTGGACGCAGGATTACGACTATGTTCGCCTCTGGGCGGGGGCGTTGACGGTGTTTGCCGCGCTCGCGCTGCTGGCGGGGGTGGTGGACGTGGCGCGGCG
>DYIC01000077.1:2096-6861 GCA_020723845.1 Hydrogenophaga sp. | reverse complement strand
GGCGTTGTCAATCGCGCATCATTATGGCGTCACGCCTTGCGCGGGACTGACACACACCGCCTCCCCGCCGACGGAAGGTGCGGCAGCCGACCTTGCTGCCGCACCATCCGATCACGCCTTGGCCTGCGGCTTTCGGGGCAGAATGGCGATGTCCGACACCAGCGCCTTGATGCGGTAGCCGCCGCGCATGAGGCGATCGATCTCCTCCAGCGTGCGCTGCAGCCGCTCCTCGGACATGATGACGTAGATCACGACGTTGGAGTCACAATCGAAAAAACCCATCTGCAGCCCGTTGGACCCCGCGCCCGTCGCCGGAACGACGGTGTAGCCGCCGACACCACAGCCGCGCAGTGTTTCGACGACCAAGCGCTGCAGGTCACCGGAGGTAATGAGCGTCAACAGTTTTTTGTGTTCCAAGGGTCTCATGGGTTGGCTCCACGTGAGGGATTCCGGTGATTTCGTGCCGATCGGGGACTCACTGCCCCACGATCCAGCCGGAGAGGGCAAAGTACAACGGGATGCCCAGCAAGATGTTGAACGGGAACGTTACGGCCAGCGCCATTGTGAAGTAAATGCCCGGGCGCGCCTCTGGGATTGCATAGCGCACGATGGCCGGCACCACGATGTACGACGCGCTGGCCGACAACGCAGCCAACAAGGTCGCGTCGCCCCGAGGCAAGCCGAGCACGGCCGCCAAGCCCAGTGCCACGCACGCGTTGACCGGGGGCATGATCGCGGCGAACGCCAGCAGCCCACCGTTCAAGCGGGCCTGCGACTCACGCAGCTGCCGCGCCACCAGCAAGCCCATCTCCAGCAGGAAAAAGGCCAAAATCCCCTTGAAGATATCGATGGTGAAGGGGGCCATGATCTCTTTGCCACGATCGCCCGTGGCCCAGCCGATCAGCAGGCTGCCGATGAGCAACAGGTGCGCCCCGTCGGTAAACGCCTCGTGCAAAACTTTGCGCATCGACAGTGCGGGCAGCGGGCCATCGCTTGCCCCCTGATGCGCAGCGCGGGTACGCACCGCACTGGCGAGCAAAACCGCCATGATGATGGCAGGAGACTCCATCAGAACCATGGCCACCGTCATGTGACCGCCGAAAGCCACGCCCTGCTGCGTCAGAAATTGCTGGCTGGCGATGAAGGTGACCGCGCTGACCGAGCCGTATGTGGCGGCAACGGCCGCTGCGTCGAAAGGCGAGACGATGCGCCGCAAGATGACGAAGCTGTACGCCGGAACCAAAGCCGCCATGATCACCGCCGCCATCAGCGCCATGATCGCCGTGGCATCGAGCCCCCCTGCGGCCAAGCTGGCCCCGCCCTTGAGGCCCAGCGACACCAACAGGTAGAGCGAGAAAAACTTGGCGATCGCAGGTGGGATCTCCAGGTTGGATCGGATCAGCCCTGCGGCCACGCCAAAAACGAAAAACAAGATGGCGGGATCGAGAAGGTTTTGAAACAGTCCGCTGCTCATGGTTGCACTCCGAGGGATGGGCAGACCGCCCCACCCGTGCGGGCAGGCGGCTGTGCCGTAGCGGAGTCTAGAAAAAACCCGACAAAAACACTAATGAATTATCGACGTCCGTACCATAGCCGAAAGGCTATACATGACCAAAAACATGCCACTCCCATCCGCCGGAATGCGACACGTCACCCTGCGCCAACTGCGCACCTTCGAAGCCGTGGCCCGACTGCGCAGTTTCACGCGTGCGGCGCAGGAGCAACACGTCACGCAGCCCACGGTATCCAAGCAAATCCGCTTGCTGCAAGAAGCCGTGGGCCTGCCACTGATCGAGCAGATCGGCAAGCGCATCAGCCTGACCGAGGCTGGCGAAGCCTTGTACGCCGCCTGCACGCACTGGCTGGAGGGCTGGAGCCGCTTCGAGCAAACGGTCAGCGAGCTCAAGGGGGTCAAGCGTGGACGGCTGCGCATCGCGAGTGTGACCACCACCACCCACTTCATGCCGCGCGTGCTGGGGCCGTTTTGCGCGCAGTATCCCGGTATCGACGTGGCCCTCGAAGTGGTCAACCGCGACCGTGTGCTGGAGCGGCTGGCGCACAACCAGGACGATTTGTACGTCATGGGCGTACCGCCCGATGACTTGAACATTGTCTGCACCCCGTTTCTGGAGAACCACCTGGTGATCCTGGCGGCCAGCAACCATCCATTGGCACGGCAGCGCAATATCCCCCTGACCGGACTGGCCGGTCAGTCATTCGTGCTGCGCGAGCGCGGCTCGGGCACCCGACTGACGGTGGAGCGCGTGTTTCGGGAGCGCCAAGTGTCCTTGGACGTGCGCATGGAGCTCGGCAGCAACGAGGCGGTCAAACAGGCGGTGGCAGGGGGACTGGGATTGGGCATCCTGTCGCGCAGCACACTGTCCGCCGACCCCAGCCAAGAAGGAATTGCCATCCTCGACGTGCAGGGCTTTCCAATCCGCCGCCACTGGTATCTGGTGTGGCCCCGTGGCAAGCAGTTGTCGGTGGTGGCAAAAACCTTCTTGGATTTTCTGCAAACACGCCGCGACTGGCTGGAGACCAGCGCGCACTGACCGCGCACCCCACGAGCGCCGGTGGCGCGCGGTGAATGTGGCGTCACTGGCGTCTGCGAGACGCCATGAAAAAGCCAGCACATAGGCTGGCTTTTAAGAGGGGGTTGGTGGGTGATGCAGGGTTCGAACCTACGACCCCTGCCGTGTGAAGGCAGTGCTCTACCGCTGAGCTAATCACCCGGTCGTTATGTCGATAGGCGTGATTATAGCCGACTTTTTCAGCCGCCCGCGTCCGCTTGGACGGCAGGTTCTAGGCGACGCCACACGGTGCGCCCCTTGGACTCCTTGTCCAAAGCGGCCAGCACCGCCTCGTGCTCGGCACACTCCGCATCGCTGGCGCGCAGCACCGGCAGGGCAAAGGTGGACAGATCGCGGCGTGCCAGCGCATCGCCACCCGCCCCCGGCATCGGCACCTCGATGACCAGTGACTCCTGCCCCCGCGTCATGTAGATGTACACGTCCGCCAGCAGCTCGGCGTCGAGCAGCGCGCCGTGCAGCTGGCGGCCGGAATTGTCCACGCCCAGGCGGTCGCACAGGGCATCGAGCCCGTTGCGTTTGCCCGGCCACATCTCCTTGGCCATGACCAGGGTGTCGATGACCCCGCGCACCAGGCGGCGCGTCGGCCCGAGCCCCAGGCGGCCGAATTCCGCGTCCAGAAAGCCGAGGTCGAACGGGGCGTTGTGAATGATCAACTCGGCGCCCTGCAGATAATCGGCCAGCTCGGCCGCAATGTCGGCAAAGCGTGGCTTGTCCGCCAAAAACTCGAGCGTGATGCCGTGCACGCGCAGCGCGTCCTCGTGGATGTCGCGCTCCGGGTTGAGGTAGAAGTGCCGGTTGTTGTGGGTGAGCTGGCGGTTGACCAGCTCGACGCAGCCGATCTCGATGATGCGGTCGCCGTCCTGCGGTGACAGCCCGGTCGTTTCGGTATCGAGCACGATCTGGCGCATGGGGCCACCCTCAGGTCAGTGTCGCTCGCGGGCGTGGTTGATGGAGTAGCGCGGGATCTCGATCGTGACGTCCTGCGTGCCCAGGCGTGCCTGACAGCTCAGGCGAGAGTGGGGCTCCAGCCCCCACGCCTTGTCGAGCATGTCCTCTTCCTCTTCGCTGGGCTCGTTGAGGGACTCGTAGCCCTCGCGCACCACGACGTGGCAGGTGGTGCAGGCACAGCTCATCTCGCACGCATGCTCGATGGGGATGTCGTGGTCGAGCAGTGCCTCGCAGATGGAGGTGCCGGTGGGCGCTTTGACGGCGGCGCCCTGCGGGCAAAACTCGGGATGGGGCAAGACGGTGATGACGGGCATTCAAAGATTCTCCACGTGCCGACCGGCCAGGGCCTGGGCGATGCTGCGGTTCATGCGACGGGCAGCGAAGTCTTCCGTGCCTTTGGCCAAGGCTTTGGTGGCGGCCTCGATCGCCCCCGCATCCGTGCCGGAGCGGGCCGACTCCACGGTTTGCAGCAAGCCCTCGATCGCTTGGCGTTCGCGTTCGTCCAACAAATCGCCATCGGCGGCGAGCGCGCTGCGGGTGGCCTCGAGCATCCGTTCCGCCTCGACTCGGGCTTCGATCAGCGCGCGTGTCTGCATGTCCTGCTCGGCGGTGGCGAAGCTGTCTTGCAACATACGGGCGATCTGGTCTTCGCTGAGGCCGTACGACGGCTTGACGTCGATGTGCGCCTCCACGCCAGAGGTGAGCTCGCGGGCGCTGACGGTCAGCAGGCCGTCGGCGTCCACGGTGAAGGTGACGCGGATGCGCGCCGCGCCCGCGGCCATCGGCGGGATGCCACGCAGCTCGAAGCGGGCCAGGCTGCGGCAGTCCTGCGCCAGATCACGCTCGCCTTGCACCACATGCAGCGCAAGCGCCGTCTGGCCATCGCGATAGGTGGTGAAGTCTTGCGCTCGGGCCGTGGGGATCGGCGTGTTGCGCGGCACGATGCGCTCGACCAGCCCGCCCATCGTCTCGATGCCCAGCGACAGCGGGATGACGTCGAGCAGCAGCAGCTCGCCGTTCGGGTCGTTGCCGGCGAGCTGGTTGGCCTGGATGGCCGCGCCGATGGCCACCACTTCGTCGGGGTTCAAATCGATCAGGGGCTCGCGTCCAAAAAACTGCGCGACCGCCTGCCGCACGACCGGCATGCGGGTCGAGCCCCCCACCATGACGACGCCCTGCACCTCGTCGGGGGCAACACGCGCATCGCGCAAGACGCGGCGCACGGC
>DYIC01000077.1:0-1996 GCA_020723845.1 Hydrogenophaga sp. | reverse complement strand
CGTGTACGGCAGACGCGCGGCAACACCCTGAGCCTGCAGGTCGGCCAGCGAGCGCCCCATCAGCCGCTTGACCGAGCTGATGGTGTTGGCCGGATCATCGACTTGGGCCGCCAGCGCCTCGTACCCAATCTGGCGCGACGGCTGGCTGCCCGCTGGCAGGTAGCGCACCACGCTGGGCAGCAGCACCCTGCCCTGCGCGTCGGGCAGGCATTCGGCCACACCGTGGCGCACCGCGGCCACGAGCGAGTGGGTGGTACCCAAGTCGATGCCGACGGCAATGCGCCGCTGGTGCGGGTCGGGCGACGCGCCCGGTTCAGAAATTTGCAATAAAGCCATGGGTGTATTCCGGTGGTGCGGCGTCCATCAGGCCGACTCCAAGCGCGCGTGCAGCGCATCGGCAAAGCGCTCGATGAACATGAGCGCACGCACCTGGCTGACGGCCGCGCTCGCATCGCCGTGCTGGTCGATCGCTTCGGCCAGCAGGACCAGACGCCGCGCGCGCTCCTCTTCGACCTCCTGCAGCAAGCGGTCGAGCTGCGCTGGCGTTTGCGCTTCGTCGAGCGCCTCGCGCCATTGCATTTGCTGCATCAGAAAGTCCGCCGGCATCGCGGTATTGGACTCGGCGTCGACGGGCACGCCCTGCAATTCGCACCAATAGGCGGCACGCCGCAAGGGGTCGCGCAGACGCTGATACGCCTCGTTGATGCGCACCGACCACTGCATGGCGATGCGCTGTGCGGCAGCAGCCTGGTGGGCAAAACGATCCGGGTGCGCCAGCCGCTGCAGCTGTTTCCAGCGCTCGTCGATCTGGGCGCGATCCAGCGCAAAGCGCCGCGGCAGCCCGAACAGTGCGAAGTCGTCGTCGTGCAGCGACGGCGCGGCCTCAGACACGGAACGACTCGCCACAGCCACAGCGATCCCGCTCGTTCGGGTTGTTGAACTTGAATCCCTCGTTGAGCCCCTCGCGCACGAAATCGAGCTCGGTGCCATCGAGGTACGGCAGGCTCTTGGGATCGACCAGGATCTTGACCCCGTGCGCCTCGAACACCACGTCCTCGGGCGAGATGTCGTCGGCATACTCCAGCTTGTAGGCCAAGCCGGAGCAGCCCGTGGTCTTGACCCCCAGGCGCACGCCCACCCCTTTGCCCCGACGGGCCAAGTATTTGGAGACGTGCCGCGCGGCGGCTTCGGTAATGGTGACGGCCATGTCGTGATGGGGTATTCGATGCGGTCGAAAAAAACGCTGCCAGAGCGCGCCGCGGCACGCCCGGCGTTTGGCAAGCGCGCTCAGGCGGTGGTGGCGTGCTTCTTCTTGTAATCCTCGACCGCCGCCTTGATGGCGTCTTCGGCCAGGATCGAACAGTGTATCTTCACCGGCGGCAATGCCAGCTCCTCGGCGATCTGGCTGTTCTTGATTTGCACCGCCTCGTCCAGCGTCTTGCCCTTGACCCATTCGGTCACGAGCGAGCTGGAAGCGATGGCCGAGCCGCAGCCATAGGTCTTGAAGCGCGCGTCCTCGATGACGCCCGTTTCGGGATTGACCTTGATCTGCAGCTTCATCACGTCACCGCAGGCGGGCGCGCCCACCATGCCGGTGCCGACGTTGTCGTCGCTCTTGTCGAAGCTACCGACGTTGCGCGGGTGTTCGTAGTGGTCGATGACCTTGTCGCTGTATGCCATGGTGTGTTCTCCTGGAGGGTATACCGCGGACTCAGTGCGCGGCCCACTGGATGCTGTTGAGGTCGATGCCTTCCTGGTACATCTCCCACAGCGGCGAGAGTTCGCGCAGCTTCTCCACGTTGGCCTTGATGGCCTCGATGGCATAGTCGATTTGCTCTTCGGTCGTCCAGCGACCGATGGTCATGCGCAGGCTGCTGTGGGCCAGCTCGTCACTGCGACCCAGGGCGCGCAGCACATAGCTGGGCTCGAGGCTGGCCGAGGTGCAGGCCGAGCCACTCGAGACGGCCACGCCCTTGATGCCCATGATGAGCGACTC
>DYIC01000007.1:20198-54380 GCA_020723845.1 Hydrogenophaga sp. | reverse complement strand
CGAAAGAGCGGCTCGTTGCCGGCGAAGAGCTCAGCCAGCGTGTCCAGAAACAGGCTTTTGCCAAAGCGTCGCGGGCGTGACAGGAAGTAGTGCGAGCCCGATTCGATCAGCCGAAGCGCGTACGGCGTCTTGTCGACGTAGTAGTAATCGTCGCCGCGAATCTTGGCGAAGGTCTGGATGCCGATGGGCAGCTTCTTGCGCATCATGGGTCTGATTATGCGCCGCTGCACGCCTTGGGCGCGGGGGGACCTCCCCACGCCTGGGACACTCAGCTGCCCGCCACCTTCATGCGGTCGATCAGCACCGATCCCACGTTCTTGGCCCCCAGGTTATACACATCCGCCCCGATCGCCTGTATGCCGCGAAACATCTCCTTGAGGTTGCCGGCGACGGTGATCTCTTGCACCGGGTAGGCGATGACGCCATCCTCGACCCAAAAGCCCGCAGCGCCGCGCGAGTAGTCGCCCGTCACCGGATTGACGCCCTGCCCCATGAGTTCGGTGACGAACAGGCCGCGGCCGAGCTTGCGCAGCATGGCGGGTAGGTCGTCACCGGGTTCGGTCAGGCGGCTGGTCATGAGCAGGTTGTGCGAGCCACCCGCGTTGCCCGTGGTGCGCATGCCCAGCTTGCGCGCCGAATACGTGCTCAAAAAATACCCCTTGATGCATCCCGCGCCGACCACGGGGCGCGCCACCGTGCGCACGCCTTCGTCGTCGAACGGCGCGCTGCCCTTGGCGCCGATCAGGTGCGGATCTTCCCAAATGTCGATATGGGACGGGAACACCTGCCGCCCCAAGCTGTCGGGCAAAAAGGTGGTGCGCCGGTACAGCGCGCCGCCGCTGATGGCCTGCACGAAGGCCCCCAGCAGCCCGGCAGCCAGCGGGGCATCGAACAACACCGGGCATTCGGTGGTGGCGATCTTGCGTGGCCTCAGGCGCGCCAGGGCCCGCTCGGCCGCGTAGCGACCCACCGCCTCCGGGCTAGCCAGCTCGGCCGGATTGCGCTGCGAGCTGTACCAATAGTCGCGCTGCATGCCGTTGCCTTTGCCAGCGATGGGGGAGACCGATAGGCTGTGGCGCGAGCTGGGGTAGCCACCGGCGAATATCCCCTGGCGGCCGCGCTCGCCACCGCGCATGTGCTCGGCCCAGAAGTGCGACTGCTGCGCCGACACCGAGGCGCCTTCGCTGTTGGTGATGCGCGGACTGACCGCAAACGCCGCCGCCTCGCAGCGCAGCGCCAGATCGACCGCCTGTTCGGCCGTGATTGGCCAAGGATAGAACAGCTCCAGGTCGGGATAGTCGTTGGCGATGTCGATCTCGTCCGGCAAGCCAGCAGCCGGATCCTCGGCGGTGAAGCGGGCGATGTCGTACGCCGCCTGCACGGTGCGTCGGATGGCGTCGGGCGAAAAATCCGACGTGGACGCGTTGCCGCGCCGCTGGCCGAGATAGACGGTGATGCCAAGCGACTTGTCCCGGTTGCGCTCGACGTTTTCGAGCGCGCCACAGCGCACCGACACGCTCAGGCCGCTGCCCTCGGAGACCTCGACACCGGCGTCGGCCACGCCCAGCTGGCGCGCGTGTTTGAGGGCCAAGTCGGCCAACTCGCGAAACTGGTCTTGCGAAAACTGAAATCCCGCCAAGGGGCCGGATTCGGCGGCGGGCGCGGGGGAGGGGCGGGTTTTTTTCTTCATGTCGCTGGCTATGATACCGGTCATGCCACGCAAACCGACCAAGGGGTACTGGGTTCGGGGCCACTTCGTCGCCTATGGCAGCGAAGAGGACACCGAACTCAAACGCGCCGCCAAATGGGACGCAGACCTCAGCAAGACCGACTTGAAAAAACGCAGCGCCCATCTGCAGGCGGTGGGTGAGCAGCTGCTCACGCTGAAACCGTCGCTGCTGCAGGGCCTGGACCTGCCGCCATCGCTGCGGGAAGCGCTGGCCGAGGCCAAGCGCATCGATGACTTCGAGGGCCGGCGGCGCCAGCTGCAGTACGTGGGCAAGCTCATGCGCCAGCTCGACGATGCGCTGGTGGCCACCATCGAGGCGACGCTGGCCGAACAACACCGGGGCAGCGCCGCGCAGACCGAGCGCCTGCATGCAGCCGAGCAGTGGCGCGAGCGGCTGGTGGCCGACGATGCCGCCCTCGACGCCTGGCGCGAACTGGAGCCCGACGCCGACTGGCAGCGCCTGCGCGCCCTCATCCGACAGGCGCGTAAAGACGCGCAGGTTCATCCCGATCCCGCACCCGGCCAGGCCCAGCGCAAGGGCCGCGCCTGGCGGGAGCTGTTTCAACACGTGCGCGCCGTCCTCGACGCGCACGAGAGTCCATCCACCGTTGCCCGCCCATGAACACCCACGACCCCGTCACCATCGGCATCGTCTCCGTCAGCGACCGCGCCAGCAGCGGCGTCTACGAGGACAAGGGCCTACCCGCGCTGCGCGACTGGCTGAACCGCGCGCTCAAAAACCCGGTCACCTTCGTCGAACGGCTCATCCCCGATGAGCGCGAGCGCATCAGCGCCACCCTGGTCGAGCTGGTCGATACCTGCGGCTGCTCGCTGGTGCTGACCACCGGCGGCACCGGGCCCGCGCCGCGCGACGTCACGCCGGAAGCAACGCTGGCCGTCGCCGACCGGGAGATGCCGGGCTTTGGCGAGCAGATGCGCCAGATCAGCCTGCGCTTCGTGCCCACGGCCATCCTGTCGCGCCAGGTGGCGGTCATCCGTGGCCGCAGCCTCATCATCAACCTGCCCGGGCAGCCCAAATCGATCGCCGAGACGCTGGAGGGCATGCGCGACGCCGACGGCAAACCCGTGGTGCATGGCATTTTTGCCGCCGTGCCCTACTGCATCGACCTCATCGGCGGCCCCTACCTGGAGACGAACGACGCGGTGTGTGCGGCGTTTCGGCCCAAGTCCGCCATTCGTGCTCCTCGTGCCTGAGCGGCCAGAGCGGCCACAGCGTCAACAACGCAGGCCGCTGCTTCACTTGCCGATCAGTTGGTTGAGGCGCTCGGCCTCGAAGTGCTCGGTCTTGGCGGCGTCCGAGGGCAGGCATTCGCCGCGCTGGGCGCAGGCCAGCTTTTCGATGGCCTGCCACAGCAGCGCGATCTGGTGCTCGTGGTTGGCCGCGTTGTCGATCAGTCCGCGCATCGCCAGGCTCAGCGGGTCGTCGTTTTGCGTCACGCCGTAAGCCGAAAACCCCATCCTGGCGGCCGCGGCCTCGCGCTTTTCGTCTGCGTCGGCCACGATGATGCGCGCTGGGTTGCCCACTGCGGTGGCACCGGCCGGCACGGGCTTGGTCACGACCGCGTTGCTGCCGATCTTGGCACCATCCCCCACGGTAAAGCCGCCCAATACCTTGGCGCCCGCGCCGATGATGACGCCGCGCCCGAGCGTCGGGTGGCGCTTGGTGCCCTTGTACAGCGACGTGCCACCCAGCGTCACGCCGTGGTAGATGGTGCAGTCGTCGCCCACCTCGGCCGTCTCGCCGATGACCACGCCCATGCCGTGGTCGATGAAGACGCGCTGCCCGATGTGCGCGCCGGGGTGGATTTCGATACCCGTCAGCCAGCGGTTCCAGTGCGAAATCCAGCGCCCCAGCCACTTCCAACCCCGGCGCCAGCACGCATGCGCCACACGGTGCAGCCAGATGGCGTGCAAGCCGGGATAGCAGGTCAACACCTCCCAGCGCGAGCGCGCGGCGGGGTCGCGCTCGAGGATGGCGTCGATGTCGGCTTTGAGGCGCTGAAACATGGAGGACGTGGTGCAATGTGGCGGGCCTGGCGAACGCCCATGGGCCCCACAGTCTAGCGCCTGCCGCCGCGCGCGGCGTCGATCATGGCGCGCGCCACCCCGCGCAGGATGTGGACTTCCGACACCGTCGGGGCAGCGCGCAGCAGCAGGCGGCGCAGGCGCGGCATCAGCTTCTTGGGCGTCGCCGGGTCCAGGAAGCCGACCGCGGTGAGCGCCTCCTGCCAGTGGGCCAGCAGCCCGGAGAGCGCGGGCGCGTCCGCGGGCGGGTCGGGCGCAGGGCTGCGCGCCGTCTGCGCCTGATACTCGCTGGCAAATCCACCCAAGGCCAGCCGCCATTCGTAGGCGATGAGCTGGACCGCAGCGCCCAGATTCAGCGAACCATAGTCGGGCGCAGTGGGGATGCGCAGGCACACGTGGCAGCGGTAGACGTCCTCGTTGGCCAGCCCGTAGCGCTCGGGCCCGAACACGAAGGCCACGCCTGCCGTCTGCCCGGCCAGCGCGCGCGGTGCCAGCGCTGGCAAATACCCGCGCGGCTCGGCAGTCGGGGGGCCGAAATCGCGCGGGGTCATGGCCGTCGCACACAGGTGGCTCATGCCCTGCAGGGCGTCATCCAGCGTGGCAACGATGCGCGCGCGTTGCAGCAGATCGGCCGCGCCACTGGCGCGCTCGATCGCCTCGGGCCGCTCGAGCACATCGGGCCAGCGCGGGCGCACCAGCACCCAGTCGTCGAAGCCCATCACCTTGAGCGCGCGCGCCGCGGCGCCCACGTTGCCGGCGTGGCTGGGCTCGATCAGGACGAAACGGGTGGCAATCACGACAGGCGCGCTTGGGTCAACCCCGGGGGTACCGGTACAATGCCATTATCGCCGCTGCCATCGGGCAGTCCCTCTTGCGTTCTTGCCCACCATCCATGTCTGCTCACCTCCACCCCATGCTCAACGTGGCCATCAAGGCCGCACGCGCCGCTGGTGCCCTCATCAACCGGGCTTCGCTCGATCTCGACACGCTGCGGGTCGGGGCCAAGCAGACCAACGACTTCGTGACCGAAGTCGATCACGCCGCCGAAGCCGCGATCATCGAAACGCTGTTGGGGGCCTACCCCGAGCACGGCATCTGGGCCGAAGAGTCCGGCCGCCGCGAGGGCAAGGGCAAAGGCCGCGCCTACACCTGGATCATCGACCCGCTGGACGGCACGACCAACTTCATCCATGGCTTTCCGGTCTATTGCGTCAGCATCGCGCTCATGGTGGATGGCCGCCTCGATCAGGCCGTCATCTACGACCCCACGCGCAACGACCTGTTCACCGCCAGCAAGGGCCGTGGCGCGTACCTCAACGACCGGCGCATTCGCGTGGCCAAGCGCACCCAGCTGCGCGACTGCCTGCTGAGCACGGGCTTTCCGTTCCGGCCGGGCGACGCATTTCAGACCTACCTGCGCATGCTGGGCGACGTCATGCCGCGTGTCGCGGGCGTGCGCCGGCCCGGCTCGGCCGCGCTCGACCTGGCCTATGTCGCAGCGGGCTTCAGCGATGGGTTTTTCGAAATGGGATTGAGTCCGTGGGACGTGGCGGCGGGGGCACTGTTGGTCACCGAAGCCGGCGGCTTGGTCGGCAACTTTACCGGTGAGGCCGATTTCCTGGAAACCAAGGAATGCCTGGCGGCCAACCCGCGCATCTACGGACAGCTGGTGAGCGTGCTCAGCCCCTACAGCCGCTTGGCCTGCGCTCCCGCGGAGCCGACGCGCCCCGACGACCCGACCCCGTGACGATGACGACGCCCGACGCCGCGGACGCCCTCGCCTGCGGCGGCGCCCCCGCTGCGCCGCTGGAAGCCCACACGCCCATGATGCAGCAGTATCTGCGCATCAAGGCGCAGCACCCCCGCACGCTGGTGTTTTACCGCATGGGGGATTTTTACGAGCTGTTCTACGACGACGCGCACAAGGCCGCGCGGCTGCTCGACATCACGCTCACCACGCGCGGGCAGTCTGCCGGCGCGCCGGTGGTGATGGCGGGGGTGCCCGTGCATTCGGTCGAGACCTATCTGGCCCGCCTCATCCGGCTGGGCGAGTCGGTGGCCATCTGCGAGCAAGTGGGCGACGTCGGGCAAACCAAGGGGCCCGTGGAGCGGCAGGTGGTGCGCATCGTCACCCCGGGCACCCTCACCGACAGCGAGCTGCTAGCCGACAAGGCCGACGCCGTGTTGCTGGCCGTCCACGTGGGCGCGCGTCGCCGCTGTGGGCTGGCCTGGATGGCCGTGACCGAGGGCACCATCCACCTGGCCGAATGCGACTGGCCGCAACTGCGCGCCTGGCTGACCCGCATCGCTGCGCAGGAGCTGCTGCTCAGCGCTGAGATCCCCCCCGCCGCCGAAGCCGAGCTGCGCGGCTGGTTGGAGCAGGTCGGCACCCCCTCGCACCCGGCGCTGACCGTGCGGCCCGCCTGGGCCTTCGACGCCGCGCTGGGCCAACGCAAGCTGTGCGCCCAGCTGCAGGTGGCGAGTTTGGCGGGCTGGGGCGCGCAGGACGTGGCCGACGCGCACGCGGCCGCCTCCGCCCTGCTGGACTATGCCGAGCACACCCAGGGCCGGGCACTGGGCCACGTGCATGCGCTGCGCGTGGTGCGGCCCGATGCGCTCATCGACCTGCCCGCCACCACGCGCCGCAACCTGGAACTCACGCACACCCTGCGCGGCGAACCCGCCCCCACCCTGCTGTCGCTGCTGGACACCTGCGCCACCGGCATGGGCAGCCGCCTGCTGCGTCGCTGGCTGCTCGAACCCCCGCGCGACCGCGCCATCGCCCGCGCCCGGCTAGCCGTGGTGGACGCGCTGCGCGCGCACGGCCCCGAGGCGCTGCGCCCGCGGCTGCGCGGCATGAGTGACGTGGAACGCTTGGCCGCGCGCATCGCACTGCGCCAGGCGCGCCCGCGCGAGCTCGCGGGACTGGCGCAGACGCTGCAGCGCAGCGCGCAACTGGCGCAGGCGGTGGCGGCGCTGGCCGACCAACACCCCGCCCCGCTGCTGGTCGAGCTGGCGCAGCACCTGCAGCCGCCCATGGCCGTGGCCGAGCTGCTGACGCGCGCCCTGCTGCCCGAGCCCGCCGCCCTGCTGCGCGACGGCGGCGTCATTGCCCACGGCTATGACGCCGAGCTCGACGAGCTGCGCGCGTTGCAGTCCAATGCCGACGCGTTTTTGCTCGACCTGGAAGCGCGCGAGCGCGAGCGCACCGGCATTTCCAACCTGCGCGTGCAGTACAACAAGGTGCACGGCTTCTACATCGAAGTCACCCAGGGCCAGCTCGACAAAGTACCCGACGACTATCGCCGACGCCAAACGCTGAAAAACGCCGAGCGCTTCATCACCCCCGAGCTCAAGGCCTTCGAGGACCGAGCGCTCAGCGCGCAAGAGCGCGCGCTCGCGCGCGAAAAATGGCTCTACGACCGCTTGCTCGACGAGCTGCAGCCCCACGTGGTGGCCCTTGGCACGCTGGCGCGGGCGCTGGCCACGCTGGACGTGCTGGCGACACTGGCCGAACGCTCGCTCACACTGGACTGGCACGCTCCCACTTTCGTGCCTGAGCCCCGCATCGACATTCGCCAGGGGCGCCATCCGGTGGTGGAAGCGCGCCTGATGGAAACCGGTGCCGGCCCCTTCGTGCCCAACGACACGGCGCTGGATGCACGCACGCGCATGCAGATCATCACCGGCCCCAATATGGGGGGCAAATCCACCTACATGCGGCAGGTCGCGCTGATCGTGCTGCTGGCCAGCGTCGGCAGCTACGTGCCAGCGCAACAGTGTCGCCTGGGGCCGATCGATGCCATCCACACCCGCATCGGCGCGGCGGACGACCTGGCCAACGCCCAGTCCACCTTCATGCTGGAGATGACCGAAGCCGCCCAAATCCTGCACCAAGCCACCGAACACAGCCTGGTGCTGATGGACGAAATCGGCCGCGGCACCTCCACCTACGACGGCCTGGCACTCGCGGGCGCCATCGCCACCCATCTGCACGACCGGGTGCGCGCGTTCACGCTCTTTGCGACGCACTACTTCGAGCTCACCGAATTCCCCGCGCGCCACCCCGGGGCGGTCAACGTGCACGTCAGCGCCGTCGAGGGCAAAGGGCGCGACATCGTCTTTTTGCACCAGATCGAGCCCGGGCCCGCCAGCCGCAGCTACGGCGTGCAGGTCGCGCGTCTGGCCGGGATACCCGCGGCCGTCATTCAGCAAGCGCGCCACACACTGGCCCAGCTCGAGGCGCACAGCGCGCAGGCGCAGCGCCAAATCGACCTGTTTGCCAGCGCGCCCGAGCCGCAGGCCACACCCAGCCCCGAACACCCCGTGTTGCAAGCGCTGGCCGAACTCGACCCCGACGCGATGAGCCCGCGTGACGCGCTCGATGCCCTGTATCGCCTGCGCGCGCAACTGGATCGCCCGGCTGGCGCGTGATGGCGTCGCATCGATAGGACCCGGGGCGCGCGTGCCCCAGTTCGGTAGAATGACGGCATTGGCCCGCTGAAGATACCTGCAGGAGTATGGCATGAGCGCCGCGACGTTCGACTTCGAAAAAGCCCGCTTCAACATGATCGAGCAGCAAATCCGTCCGTGGGAAGTGCTGGACGCGACGGTGCTGTCGTTGCTCGGCCAAATCAAGCGCGAAGCCTTCGTGCCACCCGCTTATCAAGCGCTGGCGCTGTCGGATCTGGAAATTCCACTGTCGCAGCCACCCGTCGAGGGCGAGTGCATGCTGGCACCCAAGGTCGAGGCCCGCATCCTGCAGGATCTGGCACTCAAGCCCACCGACAACGTGCTCGAGATCGGAGCCGGGTCGGGCTACATGGCAGCGCTCATGGGCCGCATGGCGCGCCAAGTGCTGACGTTGGAGATCAACCCGACGCTGGCCGACATGGCGCGCACCAACCTGGCCCGCGCCGGCATCGACAACGTGCGGGTCAAAACGGCCGACGCCGCCGCGGGGCGCTTCGCCCCTTGCGTCGATCAGGCCCCGTATGACGCCATCGTACTCAGCGGCTCGGTGGCCGAGGTGCCCACCGATTTGCTGGAACTGTTGCGCGTGGGCGGACGGCTGTTCGCCGTCGTGGGTGAAGACCCCATCATGCGCGCCACCCTGGTCGTGCGCGGCAGCGAAACCGGCTACCACAGCGAAGAACCGTGGGACATCGTGATTCCGCGGCTGCGCAATTTCCCTGAACCCGCGCGGTTCCGCTTCTGAAACCCACCCTCCACCATGGTGCCCCACATTCGCCCCGCCCAGTTGCCCCAGTGGCTGCAACAGTGCCGCGCGCAGGATGCGACGGCCCTGCCCATCGTGCTCGACGTGCGTGAACCGTGGGAGGTGCAGACCGCCAGCGTGCGCGCCGATGGCTTCGAGCTGCGCCACATGCCGATGGCCAGCATTCCCATGCGCTTGGCTGAGCTACCCAAAGACCGGCCCATCGCCTGCCTATGTCATCACGGTGGCCGCAGCGCCCAAGTCGCGCATTTCCTGCACCGGCAGGGTTTCGACGACGTGGTCAACATTGCTGGGGGCATCCACGCCTGGGCACACGAACTGGACCCCTCGGTCCCGCAGTACTGACGCGCGCGTGCAGGCGATGGCCGTTCTTCGTATACTCCCGACCGTATAGATTTTGATAGGGACCGTTTGCCATGCTGCCGCTCGCCCATCCCCCGGTCACATCCGCTCGCTCGCTCGCCGCACGGGTCCTGCGCCCCGCCTTCGCCGCCGCCTTGTTGGCCAGTGCCGCCGCAGGCGCACACGCGCAAAATCTGCAGACCCTGCTCGACGCTGCCCAGGCGTACGATGCCGCCTACCTGGCCGCCAAGGCGCAATTCGACGCCAGCCGCGCCCGCGCGGAGCAGGCGCGTGCGCGCGTGCTGCCAACCGTGGGGTTGTCGGCCGAGGCATTCGTCAATCGCCGTGACAGCTCGGTCAGCGCGCTGGACGACACGTTCAACAACCAGTCGGCCAAAATTGCCGCCAGCCATCCGCTGTACCGCCCCGGCAACCACCTCGAGGTCGAACAGGCCGAGCGCTCGCTGCAAGCTGCCCAGGCACAACTGCAAGCCGCCGAGCAAGACCTGATCGTGCGTCTGTCGCAGGCGTACTTCGACGTGCTCGGCGCCGAAGACACCTTGGCGTTCGTGCGCGCCCAAAAGGCCGCCGTCGAGCAGCAACTCGCCGCCGCCAAGCGCAACTTCGAGGTTGGTACCGCCACCATCACCGACACGCGCGAGGCGCAAGCGCGCTACGACCTGGTGCTGGCGCAGGAAATCGCCGCCGAGAACGACCTTCGCGTCAAGCGGCTGGCGCTGGACCAATTGGTCGGACGCAGCGACACCCAGCCATGGCGGCTGCCCGCAGCGGTGGCGCTGCCCCAACCCACCCCCGACGACGTGGCCGCGTGGGTGCAGCGCGCCACGGCCGAGCACCCCAGCGTGCGCGCGGCGCAGGCGGCTCTCGACATCGCCCGGCTCGAGGTGCGCAAAGCCCAGGCCGCCAAAGGCCCGACGCTGGACGCCGTGGCCCAGTACCAGTGGGCACGCGCTCCTGGGCAGACGCCGCCCTTCCCCTACGTGCGTAACCAGACGGCCAGCATCGGCGTGCAGTTCAACCTGCCGCTCTACACCGGTGGCGCACTGGACAACCGCATCAAGGAGGCAGTGGCCCTGGAAGACAAGGCCCGCAACGACGTCGAAGGGGCGCTGCGTGCGGTCAGCCAAGCCACCCGCGCCGCGTTCTTTGGCGTGCAGTCGGGCTTGGGCCAGGTGCGCGCGCTGGAGGCGGCTGAGGCGTCGAGCCAGAGCGCGCTGGAGGCCAACCAGCTCGGCTATCAAGTGGGCGTGCGCATCAACATCGACGTGCTCAACGCCCAAAGCCAACTGTTCGAAACCAAGGCCCGCCTGGCCAAGGCGCGCTACGACGTGCTGGTCGGCAGCCTGCGGCTGCGGCAGGCGGCCGGCGTGCTCAAGACCGAGGACCTGCAGCCCCTCAACGCGCTGCTGCAGCCGCGCTGAGATCCCACCAGCGCAGCACGGCGTGCGCGCAGCGCTGCGCCGCGCCCGCGTGTTGCGACAGCAAAGCGCGGCAGCCCGCATGGGCCTGCTGCAGCGCGGCGGGATCGACGAGCAACGCCAGCGCCCGCTCGACGGCCGCGCCCATGTCCTCGACGCGCCACGCGGCGCCGGCCTCGATCGCCGCGCTGGCCGCTTGAGCGAAATTGAAGGTGTGCGGCCCCATCAACACGGGGCATTCGCACGCTGCGGCCTCGATCAGGTTTTGCCCCCCGAGCGGCGCAAAGCTCCCGCCCAGCAGCGCCACTTGCGCCAGCGCGTAGTACCACGGCATCTCGCCCAGGCTGTCACCCAGCAGCACATCGGCCTGCTGGTAAGCCGCTGGCCAGGCGGGCGTCTCGGTATCCAAGGCGCCCAACGCGCTGCGGCGCACCACGACCAGCCCCGCGCGCTGCAACAGCGCCTCCACGGCATCGACGCGCTGCGGGTGACGCGGCACCACCAACCACAGCGGCGCTGCGCCTCGACCGAGACCACGCCGGGCGCGCCAGGCGTCGCACCACAGGGCCTCCTCCCCCTCCCGGCTGCTCGCCAGCATCAGCATCGGTCGGCCCTGCGGCCAGTCGGCGGAGCGGGTGGCGGCCTGCCAGGCGGTGCGCCAGCGCTGCCCCAGCGACCACGGATCCGGGTGCCACGGCACGTCGAACTTGACGTTGCCGATGATCTGGCCCCGTGGCGGATCGACCGGCGCGCCCAGGTCGCGCAAGCGCTGCGCATCGGCCGCCGTTTGTGCCAACACCCCCGACAGCCCCCGGTACGCCGGTCCAGCCAGCCAGGGCAGGCGCCGCGCACGCCGCCACGACCGTTCGTTGAGGCGGGCGTTGGCGAGCAACAGCGGCACCTGCGCGGCGCGACACCCCGCGACCAGCTGTGGCCAGACCTCGGTCTCCATCAACACTCCCAGGCGCGGCCGAAAATGCGCGAGAAACCGCTGCACCGGCCCCGGCGCATCCCAGGGCAGCCACGCCTGCGCATCACCCGGTTGCAGGTGGCGGCGCCCCTCGGCACGGCCGGTGGCAGTACCATGCGTCCACAGCACGCGAATGTCGGGGCGCTCGGCACGCAGCGCGCGCAACCACAGGGCGGCAGCGCGCGTCTCGCCCAGCGATACCGCATGCACCCACAGCCACCCGGACGAGGGCGGCCCCGCATAGTGGCCAAACCGTTCCTCGACGGCTTCGGCGTAGCCGGGCTCGCGCCGGGCACGGTGCGCGAGTTTGCGCCGCAGGATCGGCGACAGCGCGCCCATGACCCCACCGTAGAGTGCCAGCGCCCACCACTCGGGGAGGGATCGTGTCTCGCCCTCAACCACCGCGAAACAACCGTTCGTACACCGCGCCGATGCCCGCCGCCTCGTGCGCGAGCGAAAACCGCTCCGCCACGCGCGCCCGCGCCGCCTGCCCCATGTGCTGCGCGGCTGCGGGGTCGGCCAGCACCCGGCGCACGGCCGCCGCCAAGCCGACGGGGTCGCCGGTATCGACCAGCTCGCCCTGCACCCCCGGCTGCACCAGCTCCTCGAACGCGCCGGTGCGCGAACACACGAGGGCGCAGCCGCAGGCCGCGGCCTCGAATGGCGTCAGCCCAAACGGCTCGTAGCGCGGGCAGGCCACGCACACCAGACAGCGCTGGTACCAGCGGTGCACCTCGGCCGCCGGTACTTCACCCAGAAAGCGGATGCGCTCGCGCAAACCCGCAGCATCGATGCGTGCCTGCAGCGAGCGCTGGTACGCCTCGTGCTGCGGCATGGCACGCCCGGCGATCACCGCCGTCACTTCCGGCAGGTGCGGCAGGGCAGCGATCATCGCGTCCACGAACACATCCGTGCCCTTGTCGGGCCGCACGCGGCCAAAGACACCGATCCCGTAGCGTCCGGGCAGGCCGCTGTCGGCCCAGGCGCTGGCCTTGTCGGGCGGGGGGCTGAAGCGCTGCAGGTCGACGCCGTGTGGCACCACCGCCGTGGTGTTGGGCACGAAGCTCGCAGCCTTGGGCGTGGTGGCGATGACCGCGTCCATGCGGCTGATGAGCCAACGCGGAAACCACCCGTGGCGGTGCTGCGCGGCCGAGGTGAACACGAGCCGGATGGGCAGCTGCAGCACGTCGCGCGCCCACAGGCCGGCGGCCATTTCGTGGTCGCGCCGCACATGCCAGATGCGAAACGGCCGCCCCACCGGCGCCCGCCGGGACAGGGCGATCGCCTGCCGCAGCGTCATGCCGGGCATGCCGTGCGGCAAGGGAGTGCCACAGTACGCCAGCCGCCACTGGCGCGCCTGCAATGGCACCAAGGCGTTGACCGTGGCCGACACCCCGGTGTAGCGGCGCTTGAGGTTGAAGACGATGACCTCGGGATCCGGGTCCGGCGACAACACGATCTGGTGCACGGGCGCTGCGGTCATGGCGTGGCGGACGGTCAATGGGCGGCGTCACCCAGCACGGCGTCGGGCTTGACGCGGCGCAGCCACTGCAGCATGTCGGCCTGGATGCGCGCCAGCGCCTCGGGCGTGTGCCCCTCGAAGCGCAGCACCAGCACCGGCGTGGTGTTGGAGGCGCGGATCAGCCCAAACCCGTCGGGCCAGTCCACGCGCAGGCCGTCCACGGTGCTCACCTCCGCCGGCGCCTCGAAGCGCGCCACGCGCTGCAGCTCGGCCACCACGCGGTGCGGCTCGCCCTCGGCGCACGCCACGTTGAGCTCGGGCGTCGAGTGGCTATTGGGCAGCGCCTCGAGCACCGCGCCCGCATCGGGGTGGCGGCTCAGGATTTCCAGCAACCGGGCCGCCGCATAGCTGCCGTCGTCAAAGCCATACCAGCGCTCCTGAAAAAAGAGGTGGCCGCTCATCTCCCCCCCCAAGGGCGAGCCGACCTCGCGCATCTTGGCCTTGACGAGGGAGTGACCGGTGCGGTACATCAGCGGCACCCCACCCGCGGCGCGGATGGCGGGGGCGAGCCGCTGGCTGCATTTGACGTCGTACACGATGGTGCCCCCGGGCACCCGCGACAGCACGTCGGCAGCCAAGAGCATGAGCTGGCGATCCGGGTAGATATTCTGGCCACTGGGCGTGACCACACCCAGGCGGTCACCGTCGCCGTCGAACGCCAGGCCCAGCTCGGCCCCGGTGCGCTGCACCGCCTCGATGAGGTCACGCAGATTCTCGGGCTTGGACGGGTCGGGATGGTGATTGGGAAACGTGCCGTCTACTTCGCCATAGAGCACCGTCACCTCGCAGCCGAGCGCCCGCAGCAGCGCCGGCGCCGAGGCACCGGTGACGCCATTGCCGCAATCGACCACCACCCGCATGGGCCGTGCCAGCCGCACGTCGCGCACGATGCGCGCGAGGTACTCGTCCAGGATGTCCAGACGCCGCACCTGGCCCAGCGCGGCCGCAGAACCGGTGGGCTCGCCCGCCTCCATCGCCGTGCGCAGGGCTTGGATGTCGTCGCCGTAGATGGCGCGGCCTGCCAGCACCATCTTGAAGCCGTTGTGGTGTTTCGGGTTATGACTGCCCGTAACCTGGATGCCACTGCGGCAATGAACCGCCGCCGCGTAGTACAGCATCGGGGTCGTCGCCAGACCGATGTCGAGCACATCGACCCCGGCGGACGCCAAGCCGTCGATCAGGGCCGCGGCCAACTCCGGGCTGCTCAGGCGGCCGTCACGCCCGACCGCCACCACCGCTTCACCCATGGCGCGCGCGCGGGCGCCGAACGCCCGCCCGAGCGCGCGGGCAAATCCGGCATCGATAACCTCCGGCACGGTACCGCGGATGTCGTAGGCCTTGAAGGCATGGGCGGGCAAGGTCGGGCGGGCGGCAGCGGCAAGGGTCATGGCAAGCGGGCTTGGCGGTCGGGTGTGTGACAGGGCTCCGATTGTAGGTGCGGTTATCATGCGCGCCTATGTCGCCCCGTCTCGCGGCCGAATTCGTCTTGTTGGCAGCCCTGTGGGGCGCGTCCTTCCTGTTCATGCGCCAGGCGGCGCTGGCCTTCGGGCCCGTGGCCACGGCTGGGCTGCGCGTGGCCATCGCTGGGGCGGTGTTGTTGCCGGTGCTGGTACTCAGTGGGCATTGGCGCGCCTTTCGGGCGCACGCGGGGCGCATTTTGTTCGTTGGCCTGCTCAACGCCGGCATTCCCTTTGGCCTGTTCGCCTACGCGGTGCTGTCCATCAGCACGGGGCTGACGGCCATCCTCAACGCCACCGTGCCGCTGTTTGGCGCGCTGGTGGCCTGGCTGTGGCTGGGCGACCGTCCGGGGCGCTGGCGCGCGCTGGGCCTGGCGCTGGGATTCGTGGGCGTGGCCTTGTTGTCGTGGAACAAGGCGCACTTTGGCACGGGCGGCACCGGCTGGGCCGTGCTGGCCTGCCTGGGGGCGACGGTGCTGTACGCGATCGCGGCCAGCTACACCAAGAAATACCTGATGGGCATCCCCCCGATGGCCACGGCGGCCGGCAGCCAGTTCGGCGCCACGCTGGGGCTGCTGCTGCCCACGGTGTGGACGTGGCCCACGCAGCCGGCTGGGGCCGATGCCTGGCTGGCCGTGGGGGCCGCCGGTGTGTTGTGCACGGCACTGGCCTATCTGCTCTACTTCCGGCTGATCGAAGCCGCTGGCCCCGCGCGCACGCTGACAGTGACGTTTTTGATCCCGGTGTTCGCCGTGGCCTATGGCGCGCTGCTGCTGGGCGAGACGATCACCCCGTGGATGGTGGGCTGCGGCGCCGTGATCTTGATCGGCGTGGCGCTCTCCAGCGGACTCATCGATCCGCGTCGCTGGCGTCTGGCGCGCCGACCTGCAGCGCTTCCTTGAGCTTGGGCGAGGCGTGGAAGGTCACCACGCGCCGCGCCTCGATCGGCACCAGCTCACCCGTGCGCGGGTTGCGCCCCGGGCGCGGTGGCTTGTCGCGCACCTGAAACTGGCCGAAGCCGGCGATGCGCACGTCCTCCCCCGCGATCAGGCGCTCGGCGATGAGGTCGAAAAACGCATCGACGATGTCTTTCGACTCGCGTTTGTTGAAGCCAATGCGGTCGAACAAGCGTTCGGCCAACTCGGCTTTGGTCAGGGTGACGCCGTCGTCGGCGTCTGCGGTGTGCGGTCGGGAGTTGCGCGTCGCCATGGCCGCAATCGTAGCAGGACCGGCGCGGCCAGGGCCAACCGCGCCCCTCGATGCGACCACTGTCAGGCGCGCAGGCGCGCGCCGATGCGCTGCTGCAGGGCCTGCAACACCGACTGCACCACGGCGTCGATCTCGTCGTCGGTCAGGTTGGCGTCGTGCCGCTCCAGGGTCAGGCGCACGGCCAGGCTCTTTTCGCCCTCGGCCAGCCCCCCGGCACCGGCCACCTTGGGTCGGTAAACGTCGAACAGCACGGCGTCGCGCAACCACGGCTGCTGCGCAGCCACCTCGCCGATAGCGGCCATCAGCTCGGCGTGCGTGACCGCCTCGCGCACGACGACGGCGATGTCGCGCTGCACCGGGTGGTGGCGGCCAACGGGCTGCGCCGACGGCAACGGGCGCTGCAAGACAGCGTCCAAGTCCAGCTCGAACAGCACCGGGGCCTGCAACCAACCCTCGGCCTGGCGCCAACGCGGATGCAACTCACCCACGAACCCGATATCACGGCCGTCGAGGCGCACGCGCGCGCAACGCCCGGGGTGCATGGCCGGATGCTGGGCCGGCTCGAAGACGGCGCGGCGCGGGGCCAGCAGCGCCTCCACATCGCCCTTGACGTCGTAGAAATCGACCGGCCGTGCGGGCACCCCCCATTGCAGCGCCGACTCGTCGCCCCACGCCAGCCCCGCCACGCGGCGCGGCTGGTCGATGCCGGCGACCGTGGTGTCGCTGTCCGGCACCGACGGGTCGCGCCGGAACACGCGGCCGACTTCGAACAGCCGCACGCGCGGCACCTTGCGGTCGGTGTTGTGCTTCAGCACGGCCAGCAAGCTGCCCAACAGGCTGGAGCGCATCACGCTCAAGTGGCTGGCGATCGGGTTGAGCAGCCGGATCGGGTCGGGGTTGCCCGCGTAGTCGCGCTCCCAGCGCTCCTCGACGAAGCTGAAGTTGATCGTTTCCTGATAGCCCAGTTGCGCGAGTTGGCGCCGCAGCGCGTGGATGGAACGCTGCGACTCGGGCCGCACGCGCGGCTCGACGGGTGCCAGCGGCGGCGTGTCGGGCAGACGGTCGTAGCCGATCACGCGCGCCACTTCCTCGATCAGGTCTTCCTCGAGCTGCACATCGAACCGGTACGGCGGTGGAGTGACGGTCAGCGTGCCTTCGCCTTCGGTCACCGACAGTCCCAGCCGACGCAGCGGCTCGGCACACTCGGCCTGCGTCAGCGGCATGCCGATGACCTGTGCCGCGCGCGCCACGCGCAGCGTCACCGGCTGCGGTTGCGGCACGTTGATCACGTGATCGTCGATCGGCCCGGCCTCGCCGCCGCAAATGTCCAGGATGAGCTGCGTGATGCGCTCGATGTGCTCGCGCGTCGTGCTGGGGTCCACCCCGCGTTCGAAGCGGTGGGCGGCGTCGGTGCTGAAGTGAAAGCGCCGCGCGCGCCCCGCGATCGCACGCGGCCACCAGAACGCCGCCTCAACATACACGTTGCGCGTGGCGTTCGACACCGCGGTCGCCGCGCCGCCCATGATGCCCGCCAGCGATTCGACGCCTTGGTCGTCCGCGATCACCCCCACCGTCTCGTCCAGCGTCACCGTCTGGCCGTTGAGCAGCGTGAGTGTCTCCCCCGCACGCGCCCAGCGCACCTGCAGGCCGCCGTGAATGCGGTCGAGGTCGAAGATGTGCGACGGCCGCCCCAGCTCGAACATCACATAGTTGGAGATGTCCACCAGCGCCGAAATGCTGCGCTGGCCACAGCGCGCCAGCCGCTGCACCATCCACTCGGGCGTGCGCGCCGTGGGGTCGATGCCGCGGATGACCCGTCCCGTGAAACGCCCGCACAGATCGGGGGCTTGCACGCGCACCGGCAACACGTCGCCCAGGCGTGGCGCCACGGGCGCGAACGTGGGCGTTTGCAGCGGCGTGCCCGTCAGCGCCGCCACCTCGCGCGCCACGCCATAGACGCTCAAGCAATGCGCCAGGTTGGGCGTGAGCTTGAGGGTAAAAATCCGGTCGTCGAGTGCCAGCACCTCGCGAATGTCGCGCCCCACCGGTGCATCGGGCGCGAGTTCCAGCAGACCGCCATGGTCGTCGGACAGGCCCAGTTCGCGCGCCGAGCACAGCATGCCGTGGCTCTCCACCCCGCGCAGCTTGCCCACGCGGATCTCGAACGGCCGCCCATCATCGCCCGGCGGCAGCACCGCACCCACCCGCGCACAGGGCACGCGAATGCCGGCGCGCGCGTTGGGCGCGCCACACACGATGGCCAACGGCGCGCCCTGCCCCACGTCCACCCGGCACACACGCAGCCGGTCGGCGTTGGGGTGCGGCTCGGCGCTCAGGATCTCGCCCACCACGACACCGCTGAAGGGCGGGGCCACCGGCGCAAGCGACTCCACCTCCAAGCCCGCCATCGTCAACACGTCGGCCAGGCGGTCGCTGTCGAGTGCCGGGTTGCAAAAGGCACGCAGCCAAGATTCGGGAAATTGCATCGGGAAGCCTTTCTTTCCACCTCAACGGAACTGCGACAGGAAGCGCAAGTCGCCTTCGAAAAACAGGCGCAGGTCGTTGACACCGTAGCGCAACATCGTCAGCCGATCCGGCCCCATGCCAAACGCAAACCCCATGTAGTGCTCCGGGTCCAGCCCCATGTTGCGCACCACGTTGGGGTGCACCTGGCCCGAGCCGGCCACCTCCAGCCAACGCCCGGCCAGCGGGCCACTGGCAAACTGAATGTCGATCTCGGCGCTGGGTTCGGTAAACGGAAAGAAACTCGGCCGAAAGCGCAGCTTCAGATCGTCGCTCTCGAAAAATGCCCGACAAAACGCGGTGAAGACGACCTTGAGATCCTTGAAGCTCACGCGCCGCCCGATCCACAGCCCCTCGCACTGGTGAAACATGGGCGAGTGCGTCGCATCGCTGTCCACCCGGTACGTGCGCCCCGGCGCGATCACGCGGATCTCGGGCATGTCGCCAGCGAACAGGCCCTCACCCGTCACGCCTGCCGCCGCGCGCGCGCGCTTGACGTGCTGCACCGCATGCCGGATCTGCATCGGGCTGGTGTGCGTGCGCAGCAAATACGGCGCGGATTCGCTGCCGCCTTCGACGTAGAAGGTGTCATGCATCGAGCGCGCCGGATGGTCGGCAGGCGTGTTGAGCGCGGTGAAGTTGAACCAGTCGGACTCGATCTCAGGGCCGTCCGCCACCTCGAACCCCATGGAGGCAAAGATGGCCTCGATGCGCTCCAACGTCAGGCTCACTGGATGCAGCCCGCCCGCGCCGCGCTGGCGGCCCGGCAGCGTCACGTCCAGCGCTTCGGCTTGCAGCTGGCGCTGCAGCTCGGCCTCGGCCAGCGCCGCGCGGCGCGCCTGTAGCGCCGCCTCGATCGCCTGCTTGGCCTGGTTGATCGCTGCACCAGCGGCCTTGCGCTCCTCGGGCGCGAGCGCCGCCAATCCCTTCATGCGCTCGGTGAGCGCGCCGCTCTTGCCCAGAAAACGCGCCTTGGCGTTTTCGAGTTCGCTGGGGGTGTGCGCTTGCGCAAACTGCTCGCACGCCAACTGCACCAGGGATTCGAGGTCGTTCATGCGGTATTCCAAGACAGGGCGGGAAGAGGGGAAGACAGAAACCCCACAAAGACGAACGGGCCAGCGCGCGCGGCGACTGGCCCGTGGTCGGACGGATCGGCCACCCACACGGGCGGCCAGCTGCGTCAGGCAGCCGTCGCTGCCGCCGAACCTTGCAGCTGGGCCTTGACGCGCTCGACGATGGCGCCGAACGCCGCCTTGTCGTGGACGGCCATGTCGGCCAACACCTTGCGGTCGATCTCGATCGACGCCTTGCGCAGCCCGTTGGCAAACTGGCTGTAGGTCAAGCCCAACTCGCGCGCCGCGGCGTTGATGCGGGCAATCCAGAGCTGACGGAACACGCGCTTGCGGGCACGGCGGTCACGGTAGGCGTACTGACCCGCCTTCATCACCGCCTGCTTGGCAACGCGAAACACATTCTTGCGGCGGCCACGGAAACCCTTGGCCAGGGCGAGCACCTTCTTGTGGCGGGCGCGTGCGGTTACACCACGTTTGACGCGAGGCATGGATGGACTCCTGGTTCGTTACGGGGCGCCGCCTGTCACAGGCCGGCAAACGGCATCATCTGCGCGATGTGGCCCATGTTCGTCTCATGGACGTTGGCCGGGCCGCGCAGCTGGCGCTTGTTCTTGGTCGTCTTTTTGGTCAGGATGTGGCGCTTGTACGCCTGACCGCGTTTGACGGTGCCACCGGGACGAACGCGAAAGCGCTTCTTCGCGCTGCTCTTGGTCTTCATCTTGGGCATGATGAGTCCTTGTCGTTGAGATTTGTGCTCGTGAGGCGCCCCGGCACACCCGCCAGGGACTTGTTGGCCCCGAGCCACTTGTGGTTGGCCCCCGCACCCGTGCACGGAAGCGGCTTCGCTCGCCGAGCCGACACCGTTTGAAGGCACGAGCCCGACCACGCGAAGCCGCTCATTATAGCAGGCGCTGCACGCCCCCGGCGCGCCGCCCGCCGCTGCGCTGAACTCAGGCTGCCGGCGCTGCCGGGGCGTCGGCCTTACTCGCCGACCCACCCTTTTTGCGCGAGGGCGCGATCATCATGATCATCTGCCGTCCCTCGAGCTTGGGGAACTGCTCGACGACGATGCTGTCGCCCAATTCCTGGCGGATACGCTCCAGCAGCGCCAGACCCAGCTCCTGGTGCGTGATCTCGCGCCCGCGAAAGCGCAGCGTGACCTTGCATTTGTCGCCTTCATCCAGGAAGCGCCGGATGTTGCGCATCTTGACCTGATAGTCCCCCTCGTCAGTCGCGGGACGGAACTTGACTTCCTTGACCTCGATGACCTTTTGCTTGGCCTTGGCCTCGGCCGCCTTCTTTTGCTCGGCGTATTTGAACTTGCCGTAGTCGATCAGGCGACACACGGGGGGCGTGGCCATCGGCGCGATCTCGACCAGATCGACGTCGAGCTCGCCTGCCATGCGCAGGGCCTCCTGGATCGGTACGACGCCGATCTGCTGGCCATCGGGGCCGGTGAGGCGGACTTCGGGGGCAGTGATCTCGCGGTTCAGGCGGTGCTGGCGCTCCTCGCGCTGGCGACGATCACGAAACGAACTGGGACGGGTGGTAGCGATGGTGGGTTTCCTCTTTCAATGTCTGGACGCGATGTCCGAACGCAGGCGTTGCACGAAGTCGGCCACGGGCAGGACACCGAGGTCCTGATTACCGCGCGCTCGCACGGCCACCGTGCCGGCCGCCTTTTCCTTGTCACCAACGACCAGGATGTAAGGCACCTTCTGCAAGGCCTGTTGCCGGATTTTATAGGTGATCTTGTCGTTGCCAAGATCCAGGACTACCCTAAAGCCTTGATCCTGCAGCGTCTTGGCAATTTCGCCACAGTATTCGGCCTGGGCGTCGGTGATATTGAGCACCGCCACCTGCACGGGCGACAGCCACACCGGCAGCGCCCCCGCGTGCTGCTCGATCAAAATGCCAATGAAGCGCTCGAGACTGCCCACGATGGCGCGGTGCAGGATGACGGGGCGCTGGCGGCTGCCGTCTTCGGCCACGTACTCGGCATCGAGCCGCTCGGCCAGGTTGAGGTCGACCTGGATGGTGCCGCACTGCCACTCGCGGCCAATAGCGTCCTTCAGGGTGTATTCGATTTTGGGGCCGTAGAAAGCGCCGTCGCCCTCGGAGATGACGAAGTCGCAGCCGGCGTGGCGCAGGCTATCCATGAGCGCCTGCTCGGCCTTGTCCCACAGCGCGTCCGAGCCGATGCGCGCCGCCGGGCGGGTCGAGACCTTGTACAGGATCTCGGTAAAGCCAAAATCGGCGTACACCTTCTTGAGCAGCCGCGTGAACGCGTCACACTCGGGCAGGATCTGATCTTCGGTGCAAAAGATGTGGCCGTCGTCTTGCGTGAAGCCGCGCACACGCATGATGCCGTGCAGACCACCGGAGGGTTCGTTGCGGTGGCATTGGCCGAACTCACCGTAGCGCAGCGGCAAGTCGCGGTAGCTCTTGATACCCTGCTTGAAAATCAGGATGTGGCCCGGGCAGTTCATCGGCTTGAGCGCGTAGTCGCGCTTTTCCGACTCGGTCACGAACATGTTTTCGCGGTACTTGTCCCAGTGCCCGGTCTTCTCCCACAGCGCCTTGTCCAGGATCTGCGGCCCCTTGACCTCAAGGTAGCCATTGTCGCGATACACCTGGCGCATGTACTGCTCGACCTGCTGCCACAGCGTCCAACCCTTGGGGTGCCAGAACACCAACCCCGGCGCGTGGTCGTCGATGTGGAACAGGTCGAGCTCGCGGCCGAGCTTGCGGTGGTCGCGCCGCTCGGCCTCTTCCAACATGGTCAGGTATTTTTGCAGATCTTCCTTGCTGGCCCAGGCGGTGCCGTAGATGCGCTGCAGCATCTCGTTGCGGTGGTCGCCACGCCAGTAGGCGCCGGCCACCTTCATCAGCTTGAAGTGCTTGAGCTTGCCGGTGGAGGGCACGTGTGGCCCCCGACACAAATCCTCGAAAGCGCCCTCGCGGTACAAACTCACCTCTTCACCGGGCGGGATGCTCTCGATGATCTCCGCCTTGTAATGTTCGCCCAGCCCTTTGAAGTAGGCGACCGCCTCATCCCGCGGCAGCACGCGGCGCACCACCGGCTCATCGCGGGCGGCCAGCTCGGACATCTTCTGCTCGATCGCCACCAGATCATCGGGCGTGAACGGGCGCTTGTACGAAAAGTCGTAGTAAAAGCCGTTGTCGACCACCGGCCCGATGGTGACTTGGGCGTCCGGGTACAGCTCTTTGACCGCGTAAGCCAACAAGTGTGCAGTCGAATGGCGAATGATCTCCAGCCCTTCCGGATCCTTGGCCGTGAGAATCCAAACGCGAGCGTCGCCCTCCAGCCGGTACGACAAGTCCACCAGGCGCGGCTGCGCCTCACCCTCGAACTGCACCTTGCCCGCGATCGCGGCCTTGGCCAGGCCTGGGCCGATGGCAGCGGCAACATCGCCCACGGTCAGCGGGGCGTCGAAAGAGCGTTGGGAACCGTCGGGAAGGGTAATTTGAATCATGTATGGGCTCACTGGCAAGAACTGGTCGGGCCCCGCCTCGGCGCAGACCAGCGCATAACCCTCCATTTTCGCACAGCGTGCCCGCCCCAGCGGTCATCGTCCGCCGTCGCAGCAACGAAAGGGGCGGCACGCTATCATGACTGCCACGGTCGGGATTGCGGCCGCCACGAGTGGCCACGCTCCCCTTTGAATCCACCCATCCGGCATTTCCATCGTATGCAGATCACCACGGAACAACTGTTCGACCACGCCCGCACCCACAACGCTTGGTTGCCGCGGGAGGTCCCCGACGCGCTGCTGCAGCGGCTGTACGACCTGATGAAATGGGGGCCAACGTCGGCCAATTGCAGCCCGACGCGTATCGTGTTCGTCACGTCGCCGGCTGCCAAGGCAAGACTGCTGCCGTGCTTGATGGAGGGCAACCGTGCCAAGACCGAAGCGGCGCCGGTCACCGCCATCCTCGGCATGGACATGGCTTTCTACGAAAAACTGCCCCAGCTCTTTCCCCACAACCCCGAGGCACGCCGCTGGTTCGAGGGCAACCCCGAGCTGATCCAGACGACCGCCCTGCGCAACGGCAGCCTGCAAGGCGGCTATTTCATTCTGGCGGCGCGCGCATTGGGTCTGGATTGCGGACCCATGAGCGGCTTCGACGCCGCCGCGGTGGATGCCGCCTTTTGGGGCGGCACCACGGTACGCACCAATTTCTTGTGCAACCTGGGCTACGGCGACGCCAGCCAACTGTTCCCACGCGGGCCCCGGCTGCCCTTCGATGAGGCTTGCCGCATCGAGTGATCGGCGGCAGCCGGGGCACCCCCGGGGGTCAGTGGAACTGCTCTTCTTCGGTCGACCCGGCTAGCGCCTTGACGCTGGAGGAGCCGCCCTGGATGACGGTGGTCACGTCGTCGAAGTAGCCCGCGCCCACTTCCTGCTGGTGCGACACGAAGGTGTAGCCCAGCTCGCGCGCCTTGAACTCGGGCTCTTGCACCATGTCCACATAGTGCTTCATGCCCTGGCCGCGCGCGTAGTGGTAGGCGAACATGAACGTGTTGTACCAGTTGATGTGGATGCCCGCCAGCGTGATGAACTGGTACTTGTAGCCCATCTCGGAGAGCTTGTCCTGGAACTCGGCGATCGTCTTGTCGTCCAGGTTCTTCTTCCAGTTGAAGCTGGGCGAGCAGTTGTAGGCCAGCAGCTTGCCCGGGCACTTGGCATGCACCGCCTGCGCGAACTCGCGCGCAAAGCCCAGATCGGGCGTGCCGGTCTCACACCACACCAGATCGGCGTACGGCGCATAGGCCACACCGCGGCTGATGGCCTGCTCCAGGCCATTCTTGACGCGGAAAAAGCCTTCTTGCGTGCGCTCACCGGTCAGGAACGGCCGGTCGTTGGCGTCGTGGTCGCTGGTCAGCAGGTTGGCCGCCTCGGCGTCGGTGCGCGCCAGCACGATGGTCGGCACGCCCATGATGTCGGCCGCAAAACGCGCCGCCACCAGCTTCTCGATCGCCTCTTGCGTCGGCACCAGCACCTTGCCGCCCATGTGGCCGCACTTCTTGACCGCCGCCAGCTGGTCCTCGAAGTGCACGCCCGCCGCGCCCGCGGCGATCATGTTCTTCATCAGCTCGAACGCGTTGAGCACGCCGCCGAAGCCGGCCTCGGCGTCAGCCACGATGGGCAGGAAGTAATCCACATAGCCCGCGTCACCAGGGCCGATGCCACGGCTCCACTGGATTTCGTCGGCGCGCTTGAAGGTGTTGTTGATGCGGCGCACCATCGTCGGCACCGAGTCGTAGGCGTAGAGCGACTGGTCGGGGTACATCGTCTCGGAAGTGTTGGCATCGGCCGCCACCTGCCAGCCCGACAGATACACCGCCTCCAGACCCGCCTTGGCCTGTTGCATCGCCTGACCGGCGGTCACGGCGCCAAAGGCGTTGACGTAGCCCTTCTTGGCTTCGCCGTTGATCAGGCGCCAGAGCTTGTCGGCACCGCGCTTGGCCAGCGTGTGCTCGATTTGCACCGAACCACGCAGCCGCACGACGTCGGCCGCGGTGTAGTTGCGCTTGATGCCCTTCCAGCGCGGGTTTTCGGCCCAGTCTTTTTCGAGGGCGGCAATCTGTTGCTCGCGGGTGAGGTTTTGTGACATGTCGACACTCCTGTGGTGGATGGGATGAAACCGCTCGGGGCCATTGCCAGTGGGCTGATGGATACCCTGACCTGTTGCCTACAGTATAAGTCTTATATAAGACACATCACTGGTCTTGTGTCTTATACAAGACATTTTTTGATCTTTTAGAATCAAAGACGTAGCGACGCTATGCCACAATACGAAACCTTATTTCCGTGATACGAAAACTTGCAAAGGCGGCGCGCCTCCTTGCTTTCACGATGGCGCAGCAGAGTTTCACCATATGAAAGTAGGGCGATGTCTGGGGCGCCATCGCCTTTGACCGGCGATGGGCCCGCGCCAGAACCCCATCACCGCGCGGTCGGCGCCGCAGACGAGCGCTGCAACTCCCAGCGCGCCGCCAACCGACCCGCGAATATGATGTGTAGGTGGGCGCCATCGGCCTGGGTACTGAGGCGCACGCCCGGCTGCGGCACCGGCTCCACCGCCGCCACTTGCAGCAGCCCCGTCGGCCAGCGCACCTGCAGGTCGGCCTCCATCGGCAGGTAGCCATCCAGATAGCGGCGCATCAGCGGCCCGACGTGCAGCCGCCAGCGCCCATCTTCCAGCGCATCGAGCGCGCGCGAGCGCAGGTCGATGCACACCGTGCCGCCGCGCTGCACCCCGGCTAGCTCGACCCGGTGCCCGTCCACCCAGGCGCGCTCCACCCCTTCCGCGCGCACGATCTCGATGTGTTGCACGCGATCGCGGTTGAACAGCACGACGATGCGCGGGTTGGGGTCGAGTTGCCGGTGGCAGGTCTGCACGCGCACCACCCCATCGCGCAGGCTGGACTCTTCGATCTCGACGCGCGAGTCATAGCGGTACGCGCCCGCGTCAGGTCGCTCGGCCAAAAAGCGCAGCTCACCCTCGCGCGCCACGTCGTCGAGTTCGAGCGGACGTGCGGGCGCCGCCAACGCTGCCATGAGCGTGGCCAACCCGACCGCGCACCTGGTTACCCAACCTTTGCCATCACGCATCGCCATTCCCCGAGCCTCATCGACCTAACCCATTGTGGGCGGCACTTTTCGCCAGGTCTCGAGGGTGGCCAAAAGCCACGCCAGGGATGGGGTTGTCGGGCCAGGGTCAAGCGGCGCCGATGCCCGGCACCAGCGCCCCGGCCGGCTCCCCGCGCCGCAGCGCGGCGGTGAAGGCCAGCATGCGCTCGATCGGCTGCCGCGCGCGGGGAATCAGCGCGGGATCGACATGGATTTCGTTGAGGCCCGTTTCGAGCACCTCCAGCACGCCCCGCAGGCTGTTCATGGCCATCCAGGGACAGTGGGCGCAGCTCTTGCAGGTGGCGCTGTTGCCCGCCGTGGGCGCCTCGATGAAGCGCTTGCCCGGGTTGAGGGCGCGCAGCTTGTGCATCATGCCGTTGTCGGTGGCGACGATGAACACCTCGGCGTCGAGCTCGGCCGCGGCCTTGAGGATCTGCGACGTCGAGCCCACCACGTCGGCTTGCGCCACCACCTCGGCTGGGCTTTCGGGGTGCACCAGCACCTTGGCGCCCGGGTGGTCGCGGCGCAGCTGCTCCAGCTCGAAGGCCTTGAACTCGTCGTGCACCACACACGAGCCGCGCCACAGCACCATGTCGGCACCGGTTTCGCGCTGGATGTAAGCGCCCAGGTGTTTGTCAGGCGCCCACAGGATTTTGTGGCCCGCATCGCGCAGCGCGCGCACGATGTCGAGCGCGCAGCTGGAGGTGACCAACCAGTCCGCTTGCGCCTTGACCGCCGCGCTCGTGTTGGCGTAGACGACCACGGTGCGGTCCGGGTGCTGGGCACGAAATGCCGCAAAATCGTCCGCCGGACAACCCAAGTCGAGCGAGCAGGTCGCGTCCAGATCGGGCATGAGCACCGTCTTTTCGGGCGACAGGATCTTGGCCGTCTCGCCCATGAAGCGCACGCCCGAGACGACGAGCGTGCGCGCCGGATGGTCGCGGCCAAAGCGCGCCATCTCCAGGCTGTCGCTCACGATCCCGCCGGTCTCCTCGGCCAGATCCTGCAAGTCCGGGTGCACATAGTAGTGCGACACCATGACGGCGTTGCGCTCGCGCAGCAGCGTGCGGATGCGCGCTTTGAGCGCCTCGCGCTCGGCTGGCGAGGGCTCCTCGGGCACGCGCGCCCACGCGTGGCGCGTGGTGCAGGCGGGCTGTTCGACATCGACTTCGATCAGGGTAGCCATGGTGACATCAAATGGGGTATAGCCGCATCGACAGGTCGATGGCGCGAATGTCCTTGGTCAGGGCACCAACCGAGATGCGGTCGACGCCCGTCTCGGCCAGCGCGCGCACGGTCTGCAGGTTGACGCCTCCGGAAATCTCCAGCACGGCGCCGCCGTCGGGATGGGCGTCGTTGATGCGCACCGCCTCGCGCAGCGTGGCCAAATCCATATTGTCGAGCAAGACGACGCGCGCGCCCGCATCGAGCGCCTCGCGCAACTGCGCCAGCGTCTCGACCTCGATCTGCACGAACAGCGCCTGCGGCGCGAGCGCCTGCACGCGCTCGAGCGCCGCGCGCACACCGCCCGCAGCGGCGATGTGGTTTTCCTTGATGAGCACGGCGTCGTGCAGGCCCATGCGGTGGTTCAGACCGCCCCCCACACGCACCGCGTATTTCTGCGCCACACGCAGACCCGGCAGCGTCTTGCGCGTGTCGCAGATGCGCGCGCGCGTGCCCTGTACCGCTGCCACGAACTGCGCCGTCTGCGTCGCCACCGCCGACAGGGTTTGCAAAAAATTGAGCGCCGTGCGCTCGGCCGACAGCAGCGCGCGCGCCTGCGCCTGCACCTCGAACACCACCGCCCCGGCCGCGACGCGCTCGCCATCGCGCACGTGCCAGCGCCACTGCGCGCTGGGGTCGAGCGCCTGCACGGCGGCGCGCACCCACGGCTCGCCGCACACCACCGCCGGCTCGCGCGCGATCACCCGCGCCCCCATGCGCAAGTGGGCATCGACCAGCGCGGCCGTCGCGTCACCGGTGCCCACGTCTTCGGCCAGCGCGCGCGCCACGTCGGCGGCCGCCTGGGCAGCGATGTCGGGCAAGGGGGGCTGCAGGGATAGCGGATCGGGACGAGCGGAAGAAGCCATCGTGAAGTGCTACGAAAACGCCAGCCGCTAGCATAGCGGCATTGGCAAGGGCCCTGTATGGAATAGACTTGCGCGTCTCGTCGAGAAGCTGACCATGACCGATCCCACCGCCCGCACCCCCTACGGCACCCTGCCCTCGGCGTCGCCACTGCCGCCGCGCAAGCCCATCAGCCTGCCGCGCCTGCACGAGATGCGCGAGCGCGGCGAAAAAATCGCGATGCTCACCGCGTATGACGCGACGTTCGCCGCGGTGGCCGACCACGCGGGCGTGGATTGCTTGCTGATTGGCGACTCGCTGGGCATGGTGTGCCAGGGGCGACCCAGCACCGTGGGCGTATCCCTGTCCGAGATGGTCTACCACACCGAGTGCGTGGTGCGCGGCGTGCGTCGCGTGCAGGGCACGGTGTGGATCATCGCCGACCTGCCGTTCGGCAGCTACCAAGAATCGCGTGAGCAGGCCATGCGCAGCGCCGCCGCCCTCATGCAAGCCGGCGCGCACATGGTCAAGCTCGAGGGTGGCGGCTGGACGGTGGAGACCGTGCGCTTTTTGGTCGAGCGCGGCATCCCCGTGTGCGCCCACCTGGGCCTGACCCCGCAGACCGTGCACGCCATCGGCGGCTATCGGGTGCAAGGCCGCAGCGACGCCGAGGCACAGCAACTGCGCCGCGACGCGCTGGCGCTGCAGGACGCGGGCGCGGCCATGCTGGTGTTGGAGATGGTGCCCGCGGCGCTGGCCGCCGAGATCACGCAGCAGCTGCCGCGCTGTCACACGATCGGCATTGGCTCAGGCTCGGGCACCGCGGGCCAGGTGCTGGTCATGCACGACATGCTGGGCGTGCACTTGGGCAAAACGCCAAAATTCGTGCGCAACTTCATGGACGGGGCGGCCAGCGTGCACGACGCCATGGCCGCCTACGTCGCCGCCGTCAAGAACGGCACCTTCCCCGACAACACCCTGCACGCGTGGTAAACGCCGCTGCCTCATGCAAGTCATCCACACCATCGCCGAACTGCGGCAAGCCCTGGCCCGCTACGACAGCCCCGCCTTCGTGCCCACCATGGGCAATTTGCACGACGGCCACCTGGCCCTGGTGCGGCGTGCGCGCACCCTGGGCGATGTCAGCGTCGTCAGCATCTTCGTCAACCGGCTGCAATTTTTGCCACACGAAGACTTCGACACCTACCCACGCACGCTGGACGCCGACTGTGCCCGGCTGGCCGAGTTGGGCTGCGACATCGTCTTCGCGCCCGCCGAGTCGGAGCTCTACCCGCAGCCGCAGACCTTCAAGGTGCAGCCGCCTGCGGCGCTGGCCGACCTGCTGGAAGGGCACTTCCGCCCGGGCTTTTTCACCGGTGTGTGCACGGTGGTGATGAAGCTGTTCCAGTGTGTGTTTGCCCAAGCCAAAGGCGAGCGCCACGCCGTCTTTGGCAAGAAGGACTACCAGCAGCTCATGATCATCCGGCAGATGGTGCAGCAGTTCGCGCTGCCCATCACCATCCACGGTGGCGAGATCGAGCGTGCCCCGGATGGATTGGCACTGAGCTCTCGCAACGGCTACCTGTCGCCACAGGAACGCGCCGAGGCGCCGCAATTGCTGCTGGCGCTGCGCACGCTGGCCGCGGGCGTGCTGGCGGGCGAGCACAACCTGGCCGCGCTCGAACACCATGCCATGCAGACCTTGGCCGCGCGCGGCTGGCAGCCCGACTACCTGACGGTGCGCCGCCGCGAAGACCTGCAGCCCCCCACCGAGCACGACCTGCAACCCGGTCGGCTGGTGGCCCTGGGGGCTGCGCGCTTGGGGCGCACGCGCTTGATCGACAACTGGGAATTTTGACGCCCGGCCCCGCCGGAGCGCTCATTCGGCCACCGAATCGCGCGCCATCAGGCGCGTGACCGCATCGCGGGGCTGCAAAGTCCCATCGAGCAGCGCCACCACGGCGCCGGTGATGGGCATGCGCACGCCCAGCGCGTGTGCACGTTGCGCCACGGTGCGCGCGCTGTAGACGCCCTCGGCCACGTGCCCCAGCGACGCCACCGCCTGCGCCAGGCTCATGCCCTGCGCCAGCAGCAGGCCGACCTGGCGGTTGCGGCTGAGGTCACCGGTGGCGGTGAGCACCAGATCGCCCAAGCCCGACAGTCCCATGAAGGTCTCGGCGCGAGCGCCCAGCGCCGTGCCCAGGCGCGTGATTTCGGCCAGCCCCCGGGTGATGAGCGCGGCGCGCGCATTGTGCCCCAGGCGCAGCCCGTCGCACAGGCCGGTGGCGATCGCCATCACGTTTTTCACTGCCCCGCCCACCTCGACCCCCACCAGGTCGTCGTTGGCATAAACGCGCAGGTGGCCGCCATGAAACGCCTGCACCAGCGTGGCGCGCACCCCCGCATCGGGACTGGCGGCCACCAACGCCGTGGGCAGGCCGGCCGCGACCTCCTGCGCAAAGCTGGGGCCACTGAGCACACCCACGCGCAGCGCCGGCGCGACACGGGCAGCGATCTCGTGTCCGAGCAGCCCTTCGGCGCTGCCCTCGGGCGGCCGCTCGAAGCCCTTGCACAGCCAGGTCACGGGCACCGCCGCGCGCCCCGCCTCGGGCAACATCCGGGCCAGCCACTGCAGCCACTGGCGCAGCCCGGCCATGGGGGTGGCGACGACGACCAAGTCGGTCTGCGTCAGCCACGGCAGCAGCCCCTCGGGGTCGCCGCCTGCGCACACCAACCCGGGCGGCAGCGGCACCCCGGGCAAATAGCGGGCGTTGACCCGCTCGGCGCGCAGGCGTTCGGCCTGCGCCGGGTCGCGCACCCACAAGTGCACCTGGTGGGTGACGCTGGCGGCCAAGGCCAGTGCCGTGCCCCAGGCACCGGCACCGATCACCGTGATGTGCATGGCGCGATCGCGTGACGCGCGGTCCTCGACGGTCGGTGTGCGCCTTTAGGCGTTGGCGGTCGCGCCGTTGGCCTGCTGGGCCTGCTGCTGCTCGTACATGGCCTGGAAGTTGATCTCGGCCATGTGCACGGGCGGAAAGCCCGCGCGGGTGATCAGGTCGGCCACGTTGGCGCGCAGATAGGGGTAGATGATCTGCGGGCAGGCAATGCCCAGGATGGGACCCATCTGCTCCTGCGGCAGATTACGGATCTCGAAAATGCCCGCCTGCTTGCACTCGACCAGAAAGACGGTGCGCTCGCCGATCTTGGTGTGCACGGTGGCCGTCACCCCCACCTCATACACACCGTCGGCCAACGCCTGCGCCTCGACGCCGAGCTGGATGTCGACGCTGGGCTGCTGCTGCTCCAGAAAGATGGCGGGCGAGTTGGGTTGCTCGAGCGACGACTCCTTCAGGTAGACGCGCTGGATTTGAAAAACCGGGGTTTGATCGTCGGACATGGTGACAGGCAGGTTGGGCGGGGACGCCACGGCATGTGGCCCCGCGGGTCGAAAACTCACGGGCGACGCGATCGTCACCCGTGACTGCGCCCGATTATGCCGGAGGATGAGACCGCAGCCCTCGCCCCGGGCGCGCCTACCATCATCGACCGACCGTCAGCGCCCCTGCAGCAAGGGCGTCAGACCGCCCGCCGCGTCCAGCGCGTGCAGGTCGTCGCAGCCGCCGATGTGGCGCCCGTCAATGAAGATCTGCGGCACGCTCGTGCGCCCAACCCGTCGCGCCATCGCCTCGCGCACGTCGGGCCGACCGTCGACGTTGATTTCCTCCCACTCGGTCACGCCGCGCGCGCGCAGCAGCGCCTTGGCACGGTGGCAATAGGGGCAATAGTCACTGCTGTAGATCTGTACGTGCGCCATCGGGGTGTCTCCAGATACGGCATCAGGCCTTTTGCACCGGCAGGCCTGCACTGCGCCAGGCGGCCATGCCCCCTGCCAGCGACACCGCGCGCTCGTAGCCCAATTTCTTGGCGATGGCCACCGCGCGCCGCGAGCGCATGCCCGAGGCACACACCAACACCAGCGGCGTGGCCTTGTTCTTGACCGCCTGGGGCAACTGCTGCTCCAGCGCGTCCAACGGAATGTTGCGCGCCCCCGCGATGTGCCCTCCTGCATACTCTGACGGCGAACAGACGTCGATCACCACCGCTTTTTCTCGGTTGATGAGCTGCACCGCTTGCGTGGGCGTCACCCCGCCCGCAGCGCCACCCGCCGCCGGCCACAACAGCAACACGGCCGAGCCCACGGCCACGGCCACCAAGATCCAGTTCTGCGCAATGAAATCCACGCCGTTTGCCTTCCATCATTGGGTTGAGGGCCCGCGGCCCAACACGGGTGGTATTCTAGAATGTCGCTTTGTCTGGCGCCCGCCGCCGCTCCATACCCCTGCCACCATGCACAAGCTCGTCCTCATCCGCCACGGCGAATCCACCTGGAACCTGGAAAACCGATTCACCGGCTGGACCGACGTCGACCTCACGCCCACCGGCGTGTCGCAGGCGATGTCGGCAGGGCGCCTGCTCAAGGCTGAGGGCTGGGACTTCGACCTGTGCTTTACCAGCGTGCTCAAGCGCGCCATCCACACCCTGTGGTACGCGCTGGACGAGATGGACCGCGCCTGGCTGCCCGTCATCAAAGACTGGCGGCTCAACGAGCGCCACTATGGCGCGCTGCAGGGCCTCAACAAGGCCGACATGGCGCGGCAGTACGGTGAGGAACAGGTGCTCGTGTGGCGCCGCAGCTACGACGTGCCGCCGCCCCCGCTGGATCCCAACGACCCGCGCAGCGAACGCCACGACCGCCGCTATGCGCACCTGCCTCCTGAGCGGATTCCGCTGACCGAGTGCCTCAAGGACACGGTGGCGCGCGTCGTGCCCTACTGGAACGACACCATCGCGCCCGCCATCCGGCGCGGCGAGCGCGTGCTCATCTCGGCGCACGGCAATTCGATCCGCGCGCTCATCAAGCACCTGGATGGTATCTCGGACGCTGACATCGTCGGGCTCAACATCCCCAACGGCATTCCGCTGGTGGTCGAGTTCGACGATGACCTGCGTCCGCTGCGCCGCTACTATCTGGGTGATGCGGCCGCGGCCGAGGCGGCAGCAGCCGCCGTGGCCCACCAAGCCAAGGCCTGACGAAAGCGCCCAATATCGCCAGGCCCGTCCGGAACCGGGCGAGCGCAGCGGCGCTCCAAGAGGTATATTGAGGCGTCGATTGACGAACGGGACTGTCATGGGGCACAAATTGAAGATTGCCGGTTGGATCGCGCTGGGGGCGCTGGCGGGCGCATTGACGACCGTGCAACTACAAGCCACGGCGCGCGCGTCGCTGGCGCCATTGCCGTTGGAAGAACTGCAGCAGCTCGCAGCGGTCTTCGGCATGATCAAGACCGACTACGTCGAGCCGGTCGATGACAAAAAGCTCATCACCGACGCCATCTCGGGCATGGTGTCGGCGCTCGACCCCCACTCGCAGTATTTCGACAAAAAGAGCTTCAAGGAATTTCGCGAGGGCACGTCGGGGCGCTTCGTGGGTGTCGGCATCGAGATCACGATGGAGGACGGCCTCGTCAAAGTCGTCTCGCCGATCGAGGACTCGCCCGCCTTCCGCGCCGGTCTCAAGGCGGGCGACCTGATCACCAAGATCGACGATACGCCCGTCAAAGGCCTGACCATCAACGACGCGGTCAAGCGCATGCGCGGTGAGCCCAACACCCGGGTCACGCTGACCATCTTTCGCCGCGACGAAAACCGCACCTTCCCGGTCACGATCACGCGGCAAGAAATCAAGACGGTGAGCGTGCGCGCCAAGGTGGTCGAGCCCGGTTACGCCTGGGTGCGCGTATCGCAGTTCCAAGAACGCACGCTAGAGGACTTTGCACGCAAGGTCGAAGAGATCGTGCGCGCGGAACCGCAGCTCAAGGGCTTGGTGCTCGACCTGCGCAACGA
>DYIC01000007.1:0-20098 GCA_020723845.1 Hydrogenophaga sp. | reverse complement strand
CCCAGCGGCCGCTCCATCCAGGCCAAGGGCATCGTGCCCGACGTGTGGGTGGACGAAACGCCCGAAGGCAACCTGTTCGCCGCGCTGCGCACGCGCGAGGCGGATCTGGAAAAGCACTTGGCCGGCCCCGATGAGCGCCCCATGAACGAAGCCGAACGCGAAGCCGCGCGCCAGCGCGAGCGCGAGCGCGAGGCGGCCCGCCAGCGACTGGAAGAAGAACGGCGCAAAAACCCGGACGCCCGCCTGCTGCCCGAGTTTGGCTCGGACAAGGACTTCCAGCTGCAGCAAGCGCTCAACCAGCTCAAGGGTCTGCCGGTGGCGGTCAGCAAGACCGCCAGCGAGCGCCCAGCCAAAGACGACGGCGCGGCCAACTGACCAACCCAACGCCCTGCCCGCCCATGACCGACGAGCAACTGCTGCGCTACTCGCGCCACATCCTGCTCGACGACATCGGCATTGAAGGCCAAGAACGGCTGCTCGCCGCGCACGCGGTGGTGGTGGGCGCGGGGGGGCTGGGCTCACCTGTGGCCCTGTACCTGGCCAGTGCCGGCGTTGGCCGCATCACCCTCATCGACCCCGACACGGTGGACGCCACCAACCTACAGCGGCAAATCGCGCACGACCTGTCGCGCGTGGGCCTGCCCAAGGTGCAGTCGGCGCAAGTGGCCATGCACGCCATCAACCCCGAGGTGCGCATCGACGCGCTCCAGCAACGCGCCGATGACGCCCTGCTCGACCGCGTGCTGCCCGGCGCCGACGTGCTGCTGGACTGCACCGACAACTTCCGCACCCGGCACCTCATCAACCGCGCCAGCGTGCGCCTTGGCGTGCCGCTGGTGTCCGGTGCGGCCATCCGCTTCGACGGCCAGCTGTCGGTCTACGACCCCCGCCAGCCTGCGTCACCATGCTATGCCTGCCTGTTCCCCGACACCGACGCGCTGGAGGAAACCCGCTGCGCGACGATGGGCGTGTTCGCGCCCTTGGTCGGCATCATCGGCACGCTACAGGCGGCCGAGGCGCTCAAGCTCATCGTGGGCATGGGCTCACGCTTGGTGGGCCGGCTGTTGATGCTCGACGGCCGTGGGCTCGCTTTCAGCGAGGTGGCGTTTGCGCGCCAGCCGGACTGTCCGGTGTGCAGCCAGCGGTGACGATCCAGCCTTCCAGTGGGTCGAACGGCGGCAACCCCCAGCAGGGGTGATCGGCTTCGTGCTGCTGCAGCGCGCCCGCCGGCCCGAGCAAACGGCCGACCGCATGCACGATCGGCTTGCGCCGCGTGGGCGCACGGGTGAAGTCGCACCCCAGCAGCCGCGGTCGCGCGCACGCTGCCACAGGCTCGGCAACGTTTCGACCGACGCTCACACCCGGCCGATGATGCTGGCCGTGGCCATGAGCTCCTCCAGCAGCGCCAGCGACACCTTGCCCGAGACGCGGTAAGGGTCGAACTCGGGCCGCTCGGAATATTTCAGCACGATGGACGTGTTGAGCTTGGTCAGGTTGACCTGCCCCATCGTCCAGCCGCCGAAGCGCCGCTCGGTAATTTCTTCGTACAGCAACAGCTCCACGTCGTGGTGGCGCGGGTCTTCGATGATCTGGCGGTACAGCCGGTTGACCGCATCGCGCCCGCCCTCGATGGCTTGCAGATAGATACCGCCGCCGTAACACAGAATGCCCGTGATGCCATTGTGCAAGTTATGGTGGCGCGCGGCGTGCAGAATGTCCTCGATGTCCTGCGCGGTATGCTCCGGCCGCGCCCGGCTGACGTACAAAAGCCTCACCAGCATGGCTTTCCCCCCTCAACGGGCGCCGTCTTGGCGCGGGATCAGCGACAAAAATTCGCGCCGCAGGTTGGCATCCTTCAAAAACACCCCGCGCATGACGGAGTTGATCATGCGGCTGTCCATGTCCTTGACGCCACGCCACGCCATGCAGTAGTGCGTCGCCTCCATCACGATGGCCAGTCCGTCGGGCTGGGTTTTTTCCTGGATCAGGTCGGCCAGCTGCACCACCGCCTCTTCCTGGATCTGGGGCCGGCCCATGATCCATTCGGCCAGGCGGGCGTACTTGCTCAGGCCGATTACGTTGGTGTGCTCGTTGGGCATGACGCCGATCCACACCTTGCCGATGACCGGGCAGAAGTGGTGGCTGCACGCGCTGCGCACCGTGATCGGCCCCACGATCATCAGCTCGTTCAAGTGCTCCGCGTTGGGGAACTCGGTGATCGTTGGCGCCTTGACATAGCGGCCCGCGAACACCTCTTTGAGGTACATCTTGGCCACCCGGCGCGCGGTGTCTTCCGTATTGTGGTCGTTGGCGGTGTCGATGACCATCGCGTCCAGCACCGCCTGCATCTTCTCGGCCACCTCGTCGAGCAGCTGCTCCAGCTCGCCGGGCTGGATGAAGTCGGCGATGTTGTCATTGGCGTGGTAGCGCTTGCGTGCGGCTTTGATGCGCTCGCGGATGCGCACGGAAACGGGCACGCCTTCATCGGCGGTGGTGGCGTCGGTCATGGTCTCGGGGGCTTTCATCAGCATGCGTCCATCCTAACACCAGACCGTGAACCCCGCCATCAATACCGGTGCCCGGTGATGAACAGCACCGCGCGCATCACCGCAAACGCCACCCAGTCGCGCGCGCGCTCGTGCCACGGGCGGCGCTGAAGGCTGGCCAAGTCCAGCGCCACGCCCGCGGTGTGCAGCAGGTGGTCCAGGCGCGCGCGCAACTGGCGCACGAAGCGCGCGTCCGTCGTCACCACATTGGCCTCGCGTGCCAGCAGCAAGCTAATGGGGTCCAGATTGGTCGAGCCCACCGTCGCCCAGTGGGTATCGACCAGCGCCACCTTGGCGTGCAGCGCGCTGGGCGCGTATTCATGGATCTGGACGCCCCGGCGCAGCAGCCAGGCGTGCACCGGGCGCGGCGCGTGGTACTGCAAAAACCGCTCGTACTTGCCCTGCACCAGCAGCCGCACGCGCACGCCACGCGCCGCCGCTTGCGCCAGCGCATGCCGCAGCCGCCGACCCGGGATGAAATAAGCATTGGCGATGATCACCTCCCGGCGCGCGCCTTCGATCGCACTCAGGTACGCGCGCTCGATGTCGTGCCGGTGACGCACGTTGTCGCGCCAGAGAATCGCGGCACGCGCGCCCTGCACGACCGCAGCCGCCTCGTCCACTGCGGTGGCTTGCCTGTGACGCAGCCAGCGGCGCCAACGGCGCGGCAGTCCCATCACCGCGCCGGACGACGACCGCCAGGCGTTGCGCCACGCCGCGCGAAAAGCGTGCTCGCGCATCTGCCCCACCGCCTGCAGCCGCCACCACAGCCGCTCCATCGTCGCCAGCATCTCCGCCACCAGCGGGCCACTGACCTCCATCGCATAGTCCAGCCGTGGCTGCGCCAGCCGCCCCAGCACCACGTCGTCCTGGTCATCGATCAGGTTGATCCCGCCGCAAAACCCCACCACGCCATCGACGACGCACAGCTTGCGGTGCAGCCGACGCCAGCGGCTGGGGATGAGCAGCCCCAGCCGCCCCAGCGGGGCATAGGTGCGCCACTGCACACCGGCGTCGGCAAAGCGGCGCTGCCACTCGGGCGGAATCTCGGGCGTGCCCACCGCATCGACCACCAGCCGCACCTCCACGCCGCGCTGGGCGGCGCGCACCAACGCCTCGGCGACGGCCAGTGATGCGTTGGCGAACACGAAGATATATGTCTCGACGTGGATCAGGCGGCGCGCGCGCTCCATGGCTTGCACCATGGCTGGGAACAAGGCGCGCCCTCCCTCCAGCAGGCGCAGGTGATGCCCTGGTTGCAGGGTGCTGGTCATGCCAACTCGACCTCCGCCACCAGCGGCAGGTGGTCGGACCAGCGCGCCCACTCCCCGCGCGGCGGCACGGCCACGGATTGCACCTGCGCCCCCCGCGCGTAGATGCGGTCCAACGGCAGCAACGGCCAGCGCGACGGATACGTCGGCACGCGCGCTTGCGCAGCGGTATGCAGCCCCAGGGACGCCAGCGGCGCGTGCAGCTGCTCGCCCCAGTCGTTGAAATCGCCCGCCACCAACAGCGGCGCCTGCGGCGGCACGTGCTGCGCCACATAGTCGCCCAGCGCGCGCACCTGCCGTTCGCGGCTGGCGTGGATCAGTCCCAGGTGCACCACGATCACGTGCAGGGCGCTGTCCCCCGCGCGCGAGCGGGGGTAGGGCGTGTCGCCGACATCCTCTGGCAGCGCCAGCACCGCATGCAACAGGCCGCGTTGCTCGAAGCGGTGGTCGGACACATCGCAATGCCCGTGCGCCACGATGGGAAAGCGGCTCAACAGCGCATTGCCATGCTCACCATGGCGCGTGCGCGCAATGGTGCGGTACAGCACGTGGTAGCCGGGGGGTGCCAGAAAGCCCGCCTGATCCCCCGCTGGCCAGTGGGCAAAGCGCCGCTGCAACCGGTGGTGATACGCTCGCACCTCTTGCAGGCAAACGACATCGGCGCGCAGCTCGGCCACCGCGCGCGCCAGGTTGTGGATCTCCAGCCGCTTCAGCGGCCCCACGCCCTGCACACCCTTGTGGATGTTGTAGGTTGCCAAGCGCACGGTTCGCTGACGTCTCGTCATGGGTCTGTCTCGGTGGCCATCGCCAACGGCCGTTTGGCGTTGGCGCGATCAGCGCAGCCCCGCCGCTGGCGTGCGAGAAAACAATAGCAGCTTCACCATCTCATCAAGGTTGATGCGGGCACGCACCACCGATCCCGGCACGGACTCGGCCACCGCCAGCTCCGTGCGGCTGGTATCCACCAACTTGGGCGAGCCCAACGGCTCACCCGCGCGGTTGACCACGACCGCCGCCACCGGGGTCGCCGCCTTCGGCCCGGGCCGCAACACCAGCGCCAGCTCGCCCGACTGCAGCCGCACGAACGTGCCGGGCGGATACAGCCCCAGCAGCTGCACCAGGGCCGCACCCACCTCGTCTTGTTGCCCCCCGGTGCGGAAAAACACCGCCAGCCGCGCGGATTCGCGCGCGCCCCGGCCGGGGCGGCTGGCGCGCGGACTCATGGACGCAGTGTAGCGGTCCAGCACCTGGATGATGTGTGCCAGCGCCTCGCCGGGCGGGCGCGCCGCCAGCGGCACCCCTGGCGCCAGCGCGCTGTGGTGCAGCGTCACCGCCTGCAGCCAGACGGGGTCGTCCACCCCCGCCTGCCGCAGCAGGCGCGCGCCCTCCTGCGCGTGGGCATCGATCTGCGCCCGCTGCGCCGGCGACGGCGGCGCGGCCTGCGTCGCCAGCGCATCCTGCAACTGCAGCATCGCCACGTTCATGGTCGCGGTGGCCAGCACCAGGGTACGGGTGCGCGCCTCATCCAGCCCCAGGCGCGGTGCCAGCCGGCGCGCCAGCACCGCGCACTGCAGCGCGTGCAGCACGCTGTAGTCGCTGGGGCTGCTGCAGGCGCGGTACGTCAACACCAGTGTCGCCGACTCCATCGCCCCCGGCGTGCGCTCCCACTGCTGAATATCGGCCCACAGCGCCGCCAGGCGCTGGCGTGTCTCGTTCGGCCCCCAGGCGCCCTGCGCGATGTTGGCCAGCAAGCGCCGCAGGCGCGCCGTCACCTCGGCACACTGCTCGGGGAACGTCCCCCGCAGTGGCTCTCGGCCGGCTGCCTCGTCCTCCAGCGACACGTAGCGGTCCAGATCTTTGATGGCGGCCTTGTGGATCTCCGCGCGCAGCAGCCCCTGCATCAGCACCTTGACCGCCAGCTCCGATTCCTCGAACGGCACGAACACCCGCCGCCGCGCACGGATGCCCTCCAGCTGCGCCTCGTCCTCGATGCGCAGACCCTTGGCCAGCAGCACCTGCCCGGTCTCGTCCAGCAGGGTAAACGGCAGCGTCAAGCCCACCCGTAGCTGCTCCATGGGCAGCGGAACGGGCTGGAGCCGGTCGGGGGTAGTCATGGTGGAGACGGCTTGGACGCAATCACGGCGTGCTCAGACAGGCTGTCGATTCTAGTGGCCCCGACTGGCCTCTGGGACCCGCAGCACTGTCCTGACGCCGCAGCCAGCGCCAACGATACGCACCGGAAGAAACCCTCAAGTTCGGGCCGACAGGGCCGATATAGCAGGCAACCGGTAGTTCAACGGACCACCAGCAGCGGGCACGGGGCCCAATGCGGTGCATCCACCGGGCTTACCCACAGGAGCGACCGTCATGAGCCTGTCCATCAACACCAACCCGATTTCGCTGAACGCCCAGCGCAACACCGTCAACAACATGCAGTCACTGCAAACGACGATGGCCCGCTTGTCGTCGGGACTGCGCGTCAACACCGCCAAGGACGACGCCGCTGGCTTAGCGATTGCAGAGCGGATGCAATCTCAGGTACGTGGGCTCGGCATGGCGCTTATCAATGCCGGCGACGGTCTTTCCATGGTAGAGGTTGCCGACGGGGCTTTGGGATCCGTCACCGACGTTTTACAGCGTATTCGGGAGCTTGCTATTCGTTCGCGCAACGGCTCGAACGACGACACATCGCGGGCGAACCTGCAGACAGAATTCACCCAGCTCCGCGCCGAAATCGGTCGCATCCGATCACAAACGAGCTTTAACAATCGGCAAATTCTTGGTGGTGGAGCCACATCGTATGCCTTCCAGGTAGGAGCCAGTCAAGGGCAGACAGTAACCGTATCGATGCGCAGCATTGGATCAATCTCTACCGCGTTGGGTGCTGGGACAATATCCACAGTAGCGGGCGCCAGCGCCATGTTGGCCACTATCAACACGGCCATCCAAAGCGTGGTGACGAACCGGGCACGCCTCGGCGCCGTGATGAGTCGATTTGAGAACATCATGAGCAACATTCGCATCGCAGCGGAGAAGCAGTCCGCCGCCCGCGGCCGCATCATGGACGCCGACTTCGCCGCCGAGACGGCCAACCTCAGCCGCACCCAGATCTTGCAGCAAGCCGGCACCGCCATGATCGCCCAGGCCAATCAGCTGCCGCAAAACGTCTTGGCCCTGCTGCGCTGATCACGGCGCCAACGCCACGCAACCAACGGCCTGACGCCTGCCGGCGTCAGGCTCGGTCGCTGGACAGTAAGGGTATCGCCCGCTTTTTCTCCTTGCGCCCAGACGCCTGTCGACGTATAACACGCCACTGTCGCAGGAGTAGACCATGGCCATCTCAGCCCCCGGCGTCGGCAGCGGACTCGACGTCAACGGTATCATCTCTCAGCTTGTCGCCCTCGAGCGCAAGCCGATCCAGCAGATCCAGTCCCAGATCGGCGGTCTGCAGAGCAGCATCTCGGCGTGGGGCCAAATCAAGTCTGGCCTGGCCAAGTTGCAGGATGCGGCTGCGAAGCTGCTCGACACGTCGCTGTGGCAACGCAATACGGCGACCTCCAGCAACGAAAACTCGTTATCAGTCCGCACCAGTGGCGGGGCCATGGCCGGCAGCTACCAGGTCAGCGTACAGGCGCTGGCACAAGCCCAGTCGGCGCGAACGGCCACTGGCTTTGCAGCTGGAACCCCTTTGGGATTGGAAGGCCGGCTGGAGTTCACGCGCGGCACCTGGAGCGGTGGCAGCTTCAGCGCCGGTGGCACCCCGGTCAGCGTCACTGTCACCGCGACGGACACCCTGAGCGACATTGCCACCAAAGTCAACCAAGCCAATGCCGGGGTCACGGCGGTGGTGGTGCGCAGCGGAGGCCAGGAGAATCTGGTCTTCAAAAGCAGCCAGACAGGGGCGTCCCAGGGCTTCGAGATCCGAGCCTATGACGCCAACGATGACCTGATCACCGACGGCACCACAGGCTTGGGGGCGTTGTCGTATTTCAACAACGGTGGGGGTATCGTCGGGTTGACGCTGAGCGCCGCCGCACAAGACGCCGTGCTCGAGATCGACGGTATCGCTGTCACATCGGCGTCCAACACCTTTAGCGATACGATTGCTGGCTTGACGCTGGAAGCCAAGAGCATCACGCCCTCCCCCGCCACGGTCAATGTGCGCAGCGATACCGCCGCCATGGCCGAAGCCGTCAAGGCGTTTCAGACGGCATTCAACGAACTGAGCAAAACCATCAAGGACCTGACGCGGGCCGACCCCACTGGCCAGGGCAACGGGCCGCTGCGCGGCGACCAGGCCGCGATCGGTATCCTGACCATGCTGCGGAATTACGCTGGTGCGGAAGTGGCTGGTGGTCCGCTCGCACGACTAAGCGACTTAGGACTTTCATTTGAGCGCGATGGATCTTTGTCCTTGAACACCTCCGCGTTAGAGGCAGCGCTCGCTGCCCCCGAAGCAGTGCAGAGAGTATTCGCTGATACTCCGGCGGGTGTGGCCCGGGGTATCCGCGACTTCACTCGCGATGCACTCGCAACCGAAGGGTCTGCCGCTTTGCGCGAGAAGTCACTCAAGGATACGGTGAACCGAAAAAGCGAAGAAATGCGTCGCATCGAAGAGCGAGCAGCCCGTAACGAGCAACGCCTGCGCGCCCAGTACACGGCACTGGACACCAAGATGGCCCAGTACAACAGCCTGAGTAACTACATCACACAGCAGCTTGGGAGCTGGTCTAAGCCCAAGTAAGCATTCCTTCGATTTGGACTGGCAAAGCCCCGCTTTTCGGGGCTTTAATGTTTTTGACCTTGCCGAAAATATGGCCATGGGCAGTCGGCACGTGTACACCCCGCAAGCGCCGCGCCTTCGTAGATACACCTCTTGCCGATGTGAAGGAGTCGAACCATGGCGCTGACCATCAACACCAACGTGATGTCGCTGAACGCCCAGCGCAACACCGTCAACAACATGCAGTCGCTGCAAACGACGATGGCCCGCCTGTCGTCGGGCCTGCGCGTCAACACCGCCAAGGACGACGCGGCAGGGCTGGCCATCGCCGAGCGGATGCAATCTCAAGTGCGCGGCTTGGGTATGGCCCTCATCAACGCTGGCGATGGGATTTCGCTGGCAGAAGTGGCGGATGGTGCCTTGTCCTCCCTTTCCGACGTGTTACAGCGAATTCGCGAATTAGCGATCCGTGCGCGCAACGGAACTAACGACGATACCGCCCGTGCCAATCTGCACACTGAATTTCTGCAGCTACGCCAGGAAGTCGGCCGAATTCGTGCCCAAACCAGCTTCAACAACCGACAGATCCTGGGGGCGAACGCTAGCGCTTACTCTTTTCAGGTGGGGGCGAGCCAAGGACAGGTTGTTACGGTAAATATCACGAGTATCGGTTCCATATCCACTGCGCTCAACGCCCTAACAATCTCTACTGCCGGGGGCGCTAGCGCCATGCTGGCAACGATCAACACAGCGCTACAAAGTGTCGTCACGCGCCGCGCCAATCTCGGGGCGATTATGAGCCGCTTCGAAAATATCATGAGCAACATTCGCATCGCAGCGGAGAAGCAGTCCGCCGCCCGCGGCCGCATCATGGACGCCGACTTCGCCGCCGAGACGGCCAACCTCAGCCGCACCCAGATCTTGCAGCAAGCCGGCACCGCCATGATCGCCCAGGCCAATCAGCTGCCGCAAAACGTGCTGCGTTTGCTGCAGGGCTGACGTCTCAGCCAAACGCGACGGCGAAAGCGGCGCTCAGCCGCTTTCGCCACTGTGCCAGCGCAGCAAACAGTCTGCCATCGCCAGATCGAGCGGGGTGTCGATGTCCACAGAACGCTCTGGCGGCATCACGTAGGCGACGGTCTCGTCGGTCACAAACGAGCGCGTGCGGCGCAGCCAGTCGGTCTGGGCGACATACACCGCGCCATTGAGGGCGTACAAGGATGGCGCGTCCTGGCGCCGCTGCGGCCGTTCCCCATCGGGCAAGAAGGATTGCAAACGCCCTTGGGCCGAGAGTCGAAACAGCCACCACGGCGGCGTGTGCGCCTCGGTGACGCTGACGCAGGCTGGCGCACCCGTCGCCAGGCACTGTTCCACGGCAGCATCGATGTCCCGTGCCGACCGCAGCGGAGACGTCGGCTGCAGCAGCACCACCCATTCGGCATCCGGCAGGCACGCCAGGGCGTGCAGCACGACGTCGATGCCCGGAGTCTCGTCTCGGGCCAGCACGGGCGGACGCACGAAGGGAACCTCAGCCCCCCACGCACGGGCAACGGCCAAAATCGCCTGGTCGTCGGAGGACACGACCACGCGATCGATACTGCGGGCTTGACGGGCCGCCTCGATGCTCCACGCGATCAGAGGTTTGCCCGCCACGTCCCGGATATTTTTACCGGGCACACCCTTGCTACCCCCGCGGGCGGGGATCAAGGCAAGGACACGCGAGCCGCGCTCAGCCACGGCCGATCACTTGCAAAATATCGCGCTGGGCGGCCTCGAAATCGCCCATGCGCCCAATGTCGAGCCAATACTCGTGCACGGGGAACATGCGTACCTCGTGCCCGGCTACGATCTGGCGCTTGAGCAAATCGGGCATGTCCAGGCGCACACGCGGCTCGATGGCATGCACGACTTGCGGCGCCAGTACGTAGATGCCCGCGCTCACGAAGAAGTGATGCACCGGCTTCTCGGTAATGTCAGTGATACGCTGTCCTTCGTGCGCGATGACGCCGTACGGCACCTGAAAATCGTACTGGCGCGTGCAGACGGTGGCCGCGGGCGTGTGGCGGTCGTGGTCTTGGAGCAGCGCCTCGTAATCGACGCGCGTCATGATGTCGCCATTGACCACGATCACTGGGCGCTGCACGGCTTCCTTGGGCAGCAGCCCTAGCGCCCCCGCCGTCCCCAGCGGCTCGTCCTCGTGAATGTACTGGACGGTCACGCCCCAGCGGCTGCCGTCCTGAAAGTGCTGGATGATCTGCTCGCGCAGATAGTGCACCGAAATATAGAACCGGTAGAACCCATAGTCGATGAGATCTTGCAGAATATGCTCGAGCATGGGTTTACCACCCACCGGCAGCATCGGCTTGGGGCAGCGATCGGTCAAAGGGCGCAGGCGAGTCCCAAACCCCCCCGCCATCAAAAATACCGGGTTTTCCAGCCGGGGGCGCTTGAGCAAGTCCGTCAACGTCTCCAGCCCGACGAGCACGCCGCTGTCGTCCACGATCGGCACCTGCAGCACTTGGGCACTGCCCAACAGTTGCAGCGCCTCCTCGCGCCGATACTGTGGCGGCAACACACGGGGCTGGGCGTTCATCACCTCGGCCACTGGCGCATCCAGGCTCAAATGGCGCAGAATGCCGCGACGGATGTCGCCATCGGTCACCGTGCCGATCAGCCGCCCGGCGTCGTCCGTCACCAGCGCGATGCGCTTGGCCCCGCGGTCGATGACCTCGATGGCGTGGCGAAGGGTGTCATGGCTGCGCAGACATAGGTTTTGCCAGTCGCTCGTCATGTCGGATCTCCCAGCCGCTTGAAGGGGTGCCCTGGAATATAGCGGTGCCGCGGCGGAACGTCGCATGTGACCGTGGCGCCAGCGGCCACCTCGGCGCCGTCGCCGATGACCACGCGCGGCAACACGACCGCGCCCGCCCCCACGAAGGCACCCGCGCCAACACGCACATCGCCGCACAGGACGGCACTGGGCGCGATGTGGGCACCCTCACCGATGACGGTATCGTGGTCGATGCGCGCCCCGGTGTTGATCAGTGCGTGCATGCCCAACGACACCCCAGGCTGCACGATTGCCCCGGCCATCACCTGCACGCCATCCGCCACGGCAGCCCGGCGGGACACAACGGCCGACGGGTGCACCAGCGCCGGGACGGGCAGCCCCAATTGGCGCAAGCGTGCGCACATCGCCTGACGCAGCCCCATGCGGCCCGGGACCGCCCCGATGCCAACCGCGTAGGCATACCCCGCTGCTTGCGCCGATGCGAGCCAGGCGTCGTCGCCCAACACCGGCACGCCATCCCATTCGGCCCCGACGGGCTGTTCGGGCGTCAGCACGCCCGCCACCGTGCGGCCCATGCACTGCAGCACATCCAGCACCACGCGGGCGTGGCCGCCACTGCCCAGAATCACGACCGGCTCATTCATCCAGCAATTCGCCCGGTTGGTAGTCACGCGAGGCGGCACGTCCCATCACGTCCCAGTACCGCACGGGGGGCATGCCCGTACCGGGGCGCATCACCGCCACCTGTTCGGGGCCCAACGGCTGCCCCGCGGCGATCGGCACACGCGCCACCAAGCTCTTGCGGGCCACGCCCGCGGTGGCAGCCTCGCCCGGCTGCGGCCGCTTGATGCCATCGCCCAGGCACGCCTCGATCGTGCGCACGCCGCGCACGAGCGCGGCCATCTCATCGGGCTCCAGTGATGCCGCGTGGTCTGGACCCGGCAGGGTTCGGTCGAGTGTCAGGTGCTTCTCGATAAGGCAGGCGCCGCGCGCCACCGCAGCCAGCGTCACTTCTATGCCCAGCGTATGATCCGAATAGCCCACCGGCAAACCGAATGCCGCCCGTAGCGTGTCCATGGCGCGCAGATTGACCTGCTCAGGAGCAGCCGGGTAGTCGCTCGTGCAATGCAACAGCGTGACGCCCTGGCGCAAGGCGGCCTGTCCTTCGGGCGAGGCATAGGCATCCTGAAACGCCGCCAACCCAGGGCGCTCCTGCGCGCCCGCGACGCGACCAAAGGCAATCACGCCCAGGGCGAGCTCGACCTCGCTCAACGTCGCCATACCGGTGGAGACGATCAGCTCGGCCCCGGTGCGCGCGTGCTGCAGCAGAAACGGGGCATTCGTGAGCTCGCCCGACGGGATTTTGAGCAAGGACAGCCCCAGCTCGTCGACCAACAAGTGCAGGCTGGCTTCATCGAACGCGGTAGAGAGAAACCGCAAACCTTGCCGCTGCGCGTGGGCCATGAGTTCACGGTGCAGGGCGGCAGGCAACTCCAGCCGTTGCAGCATGGCGAGTTGCGACTCTTGCGCCCCGGTGGCGCGCTGCTGGTAGGCGGCCTTGGGCGCATCGGGCGTGACCAGGCTGGCGGCTTGGAAGGTTTGAAATTTGACGATGTCAGCCCCCGCGCGAGCAGCCGCCTCGACCAACGCGAAGGCCATCTCCGGCTGCCCGTTGTGATTGACACCGGCTTCGGCGATCACCACAACGCCGCTGCGATAGGGGCGGTCAAGCATGGGTCGGCACCATCACGTCGTAAAACCGTTTGTGCACCAGCGCAAGCGGATCGACCCGCCGCAAGACGGTCAGAATACGCTGCGCAACGGCGCCGTCACCGTAGGGATTTTGGACGTCGCTCAAACGAGCCCGAAAATCTGGGTCCAGCGCGCGCCGCAACGCAGCCTCGATCTCCGCTTTGCGAGGCGGGCAATCAATCACGCTGGCCGCGCGCAGCCGACCCCGTTGACGCTCGCCGATGTTGACCGTCGCACATTTGGCACTGGGCGCCTCGATCAGCCCGCTCGATGAGTTGCCGACGACGACATCCACCCAGCGCAGCAGGGACAAGTAACGCTGCTGTCCGAGTGACGCGAATAGCCGGCAGCGCTGCGCATGACGCTGCGCGTACGCTTGCAGCAACGCGATGATGCCCTGCCCTCCCGGATCCGCATTGGGCAAGGTCATGATGATGCGCGCCTGGGGAAACGCGTCCAGCGCAGCCAGCAGTTCACGGCACTGGTCTGCCGGGTCGTCAGCGTCGAGCGTCGCCGGATGGAACGTGACCAGAAACGCTTGATCACCCAGCGCGAAGTCGATTGCGCGCTCCACTTCGGAGCGCGACAACAGTGGCGTGCGCGTCAAATGCTCCAGCCCAGGAGCCCCCACGTTGTAGACTCGATCCGGCGGTTCGCCCATCTGGATGACGCGGCGGCGGTACGGCTCCGCTGCCGTGAAGTGCAGAGACGACAACTTGGTAATCGCGTGCCGAAAGCCATCGTCGAGCGCTCCTTCCGTGACTTCGCCACCATGTAAATGGGCGATCGGCCTGCGCTGCGCAAACGCCGCGGTGGCTGCCGCCAAGGCCTCGAACCGATCGCCGAGTATGACCACCAGCTCGGGATCCAGCTGCGCAAACGCATCGGCGAAGCCGGCCGTCCCGGTGCCGATGGCGCGCGCCAAGGCATGCGGCGTGTCAGCATCGATTTCCAAGTCCACTGTGGCAGCGATGGGAAAACCATCGCGCTCGATAACCTCGATGGTACGGCCAAACTGCGGCATCAGGTGCATGCCGGAGACGACCAATTGCAACTCGAAATCCGGCGCACGATGCAAGTCGTGTATCAACCAATACAACAACCCATAATCGGCCCGCGAGCCGGTCACGACGGCGATGCGGCGCGGTGCCATCTTAGACCGCGCCTCCTGACAAGGGCGAGCTGGGGACATTGACGACGGTATCCGCCAGCCGTTCGGTCACTGGCAGCGGTGCGCACAGGCAGCCGCCGTACATCGGCAGCCGATGCATCGGCGTCCACAGTGGCCGCGTCATCACACCGGCGTCGTTGGTGGCTTGCAAAAATGCATCTCTCTCCTGCGCATTGGACAAGCGCAGCGCATTGAGCCAGTAGTTACTGTACGCGCCCGCTGGCTCGCAAACGAATGTCCACCCAAGACGCTGCGCCGCTGCCTGATAAGCCGCTGCGACCTTGCGTTTACTGGCCAAGAGCTCGGGCAAGCGTTCCATCTGTGCCAAGCCAAACGCGGCGTTCAGGTTGGGCATACGATAGTTATATCCCACTTCGTCATGGTCGAACCGCCACACATGGGGCAGCTTGGCCGTCGTTGTCAAATGCCGGGCGCGGCGCGCCAGCGCCTCGTCATCGGTCACGATCATGCCACCGCCGCCGGTCGTGACGATCTTGTTGCCATTGAAGCTGAATACCCCCAGCTTGCCGAAGGTTCCCGTGTGGCACCCGCCACGGGTGCTGCCCAGCGACTCGGCGGCGTCCTCCACCAGCAGCAAGCCCCAGCGCTCGCACACATCCGCGATCTCGTCGACCCGGGCGGGATGACCCAGGGTGTGCATCGGCACGCAGGCACGGATCGGTCGCCCCGATGCCCGCTCAACGCAGACCCCGGCCTGCAGGGCGGCATGGTCTGACAGCCACTCGCGGAGTACGTCCGGGTCCATCCCGAGCGTCGTCTCCTCCACATCGACGAAGACGGGCTGTGCCCCGCAGTAGTGAATGGCGTTGCACGTGGCCACGAACGTCAGCGCCTGCGTCAGCACCAAGTCGCCGGGTTGCACTCCTGCAACCCGCAGCGCCACGTGCAGCGCCGCCGTGCCGTTGACCGTCGCCACGGCGTGCCGGGCGCCCACGAAGGCCGCCACGCTGGCTTCGAACGCCGTCACGAAGGCCCCGACGCTGGACACATAGGTCGAATCGATCGCCTCGGCCACCAGTGCTTTCTCTCGCTCGCCCATGATCGGGGCGTGCAACGGTATCGGCCCATCGGGCCGTCCGTACAGCTCCCGCACGAAGCCGATGAAGGGGGCAACGTCAAACATTGTAGCGATCGACCTTGTAGCGGCGCAGGTTGTCGGGGTTGGTAAACCAATCGATGGTCCGCTGCAGACCCTCGCGCAGGCAAACCTGGGGCCGAAAGCCCGTCAATCGCTCGATCTTGCGGTTGTCGCACCACAAGCGAAACACCTCGGACTGGGGTGGCCGCAGCCGCTGCTCGTCGTGCGCCACCTCGATGTCGCTGCCCATGAGCTCGCGAATCAAGCGCACCGTATCGCCGATCGAGATCTCCGAGTTGGAGCCGATATTGACCACCTCGCCGACCGCCGCCTCGCACTCGGCCAACGCGAGAAAGCCGCGACAGGTGTCTTCGACGTAATTGAAATCGCGCGTGGGCGTGAGGTCACCTAGCTCGATACGGCGCTTGCCGGCCGCGATTTGGCTGATGATGGTGGGAATGACCGCGCGCGCCGATTGGCGGGGACCGTAGGTGTTGAACGGCCGCGCCACCGTAAGGGGGAGGCCAAAACTGCTGTAAAAACTTTGCGCGATCGCATCAGCACCGATCTTGGAGGCACTGTACGGCGACTGCGGTTGCAGCGGATGGGCCTCGTCGATGGGCACGTAGCGGGCGGTACCATACACCTCGCTGGTGGAGGTGTGGACGACACGCCGCACGCCGGCCTCCAGCGCGGCCTGACAGACGTTGAGCGTGCCGCGTACATTGGTGTCGACGTAACTGTCTGGCGCGATATACGAATAGGGAATCGCAATCAGCGCGGCCAAGTGAAACACCACGTCGACCCCTTTGACCATGTGCCGGCAGAAATGGGGATCCCGGATGTCGCCGGTGAGCACCTCGACCTCGGGTAGGCACGGCAGTCCCTCCAGCCAGCCCCAGTGGTTGAAGCTGTTGTACTGCGCCAGTGCGCGCACCCGGTAGCCGCGCGCCACCAAGAGCTCCACCAAATGCGAACCGATGAACCCATCGGCACCCGTGACCAGACACAGCGGTGCGGAACCGGAAGCAAGCGTTTGCGGGGTTTCCATCGGCTTGATCGGGTAGATGGTGAGGAGTCTTACGCCCTATCATGCTAGCGCATCGAATCACTGCCAGAAGCCTGAGATGGACGCACAACACTCCCCAATCCCGCCCATCATCGCCGACGATGAGGCGCACCGCCCGCCACCGACGTGGCGGGTTAACCGCTTCGGCGATCGCGTGCTCGACGCCGTCAATGGCGAGGCATTCGACCGCTTGGGCGCCCGTCTGACGCTGGAGGAGGCGTTTCGTGACCAGCTGCTTCGGGAGGACACGCTCTACCTGATCGCGGGCAGTGACTCCGGGCACTTGCTCGAACACGTCAAGCGCCAAGCCCCGCCCGCAGGCACACGGTACCTGTTCGTCGACCTCCCCTCCGTCCACGACACCTTGCGCGCCGCCGGTCTGTTCGAGGACTTGCCGCCCCACATCCGATGCGCGCCAGCCGATACCTGGGCCGAAGCTGCCCAAGCCCTATCCTTGTCCGACTACCTCTACATCGACGGTGTGGAGGTGGTTGCCTCGCTAGCCGCCCAGTCACCGGATATCCCCGATTACGTCAGCCTGGCGTGGGAGCTACGTGAAGCGGCGGCGAGCCTGCGCTGGCGGACGGTGGCGGTGCGGGGCAGTGAAGCGTTCATCACCTGCCAGTTGGACAATGCAGCAGACAACGTGGTTCCAGCGGGCGTCTGGCGCGGCGCCCTGGCTGGACAAACCGGTGTGCTGTTGGCCGGAGGCCCCTCGCTCGACGATGCCCTCGATTGGGTCAAGGCCCACCGCGAGCGGCTCGTCGTGCTGGCCGTCTCGCGCATCAGTCGGCGCTTGCTGGACGTGGGGCTGGAACCCGATTTTTTGTTCTCGGTCGACCCCACCGAGATGAGCTATGAAATCAGCCGCGACATGCTGCGGTTCGGGGAGTCGGTCGCCTTCATCCACCAGTACCACGTCAACCCGCGCTTGCTCGCGCAATGGCCGCACCGCAGCTATTACCTGGGCAACGTGCTGCCGTGGACGTCGAAGCTCAATCCCTCAGAGCCGCTCTTGGGGGTAGGCCCCACGGTCACCAACACGGCACTGGCTTTCGCGGGTGTGCTAGGGTTGGCGCGGGTGATACTTGCCGGTGTCGACCTGTGCTTCACGCCCGAAGGATACACCCATGCCCGAGGCAGCAATGAACGAGCGGTGGGCCCGCGTTTCGACCTGACGCCACTGACGGTCGACACCAACGCGGGCCAGCGGGCCTGCACCACGGCCGACTTTGCGGCCGCTGCGCAAACGCTCAGCCAACAGGCGCTGTACTGGCGCAGTCAGGGGCTGGAAATCTACAACCCAGCAACCGGGGCTGCGCGCATGGAAGGCGTCATGCACCTGCCTTTGGAACAAATCGCGTTGGAAGGAGCGGCACTGGCGAGGCCATTGGCGCCCTCCCCTTCCGTGCAGGACACTGATGAAACCCGGCTCCTCCATGCGCAGCGGGTGGTGCGCGCCATGCAGCGTAAGTTGGATGAAATCAGGGCCCTGGAGGGCGAACTGCGCCACGCGCGCCGCGTCGTGGACAAGCTCTTTCAAGCCGACGGGTCGATTCAAAACCGAAATCTGCGCAAGCGCCTGGACAAACTGGAGGCCAGCATCGATGTGCAGCACAGGGAAACGGCCAACCTGATCCGCCAGTGCAGCACACATGCCTTTTTGCGCGCCATGAGGGCCACCCGCGATGTGGATAGCCTGGACGCCGGCGGCGTTCAGCAAGCCCTGGCCGCATACTACGATACCTACCTGGAAGGCGCCGAACGCCTGCGCACGCAAATCGAGCGCGGCCTGGATCGCGCGCGGCTGCGCGCGCAAGAGTACGCGCAAAATACCCCGCTGTCGGCGCTGGCACCACGCTGGCTGACGTACCGCGAGCCTGGGCGCTGGCGCCGCTGGGCGAACCGCCGCAACGCGTCCGACCTACCCCTGTCACCCGACGAGCAACGAGCACTGCAGACGTTGCAAGACGCGTGTCAGGCCGATCTGCAGTCTACCGGTGGAGCCCATCTCGCGCGTGCGCGCGCTCATGCCGACTTGCGCGCGGCGCGCGTGCGCATGGAAGAGCTCTTCTCGCGCCGCGATGCCAAAGCACTGCGTGACCTGATCGCGGGTCTGGAACAAGCCCAAGACGCCGATGCGGCCCGCAGCTACCAAGCGCTCGCGCAGGGGCTGCTGGCGGAGCTGGAAGAACGCGAGGACGACGCCTTGGCGCACTACGACGCGGTGCTGCAGAGCGAACAGCGTTCGCTTTGGCCACTGGCGCTGCTTCGCGTGGCCAACTGGGCGTTGCGCCACCAACACACCGAACACGCGCGCCAGGCACTGGAGTGCTTGGCCAGTCTGACGCCCCGGTACCTTTTGCCATATGCCGACGTGCTCGCAGCCATCGGGGATTTGTCAGGGGCCATCGGAGAGTACGAAAAATACCTCACCGATCACCCAGACGACATCCACGCGATGGCGCGCTTGGCGCGCTTGATGGCCCACGCCGGTCACAGTGACGCCGCTCGCGTGATGATCGAGCACATCGAACGCGTGGCGCCTGGGGTGGTGGGACGGCGAAACCTTCACGACTTGATCGACAGTCCAAAGTCCGCAATTAACCCCGAATAGCGTCCATCGGGCGGGGGTATATCGGGGCTTGCGGCGGGCATCGTCGGTCTCAAGAAGCACTCGTCGTGGACGATACAAAAGTCATCGAACATCGTTCACAATCACGCGAGGGCCACCATGCTTGCTCTGACCCCCATGAAACACGCCAAGACCTACGGCCAGATGGCCGCCAGCACCCGCGCCACCACGGCCGACCCGCACGGGCTGATCGAGATGCTGTTCGACGCGATCGATGAGCAGATCGCCGTGGCGATGGGCGCCCTGGAGACACACGAGACGGAGAGGCGCGGCAAGGCGGTGAAGAAGGCCGTGATGCTGCTGCAAGAGGGCCTGCGCGGCGGACTGGACCTGGAAAAAGGTGGCGAGCTGGCCGAGCGGCTCGATGGCTTGTACGCCTATTGCGCCGCCCGCTTGGCGGAGGCGCACGCCAAGCGCGACCGTGCGCTGTTCGCAGAGGTACGCCAGCATCTGCGCACCGTCGCCGACGGCTGGAAAGCCATCCGCCCCCAGTAAGCAGCCGACTGCCGGAGGCCCGAATCATGAGCGCTACCCCCAAACCCAGCCCCAGCGTGATGGACGTCTATCAAGCCCTGGAAGACGCGAGCGCCCGCATGCTGCAAGCGGCGCAGGCCGACGACTGGGACCGCGTCGTGGAACTGGAAGGCGCCTGCGCGGTGTTGATCGAGCGCCTGCGCGAGCAGGGTGAGCACGCGCAGCTCACGCCCGCCGAGCGGGCAGAGAAGCACCGCATCATGTTGGCCATTTTGCGCCACGATGCGCAGATCCGCGCGCTGGCCGAGCCGTGGCTGGATGTGTGGGGCGACGTGCCCCCAGGCGAGCCGATCCGCAGCGCTTGGCTGCACTGATCCGGTGCCCGCGCGTCGCGGACACCGCTCTGTCCCACGTCGCGGGATGGTCAGGAATGAAGATCCGGGGAGGCAGGCTGAACGTCCCACCCCACCACATTGCGCGTGGCGCTGCTGAACTCCACGCCCAGCAGCCAAATGGGGCGGCCGTCGGCGCGGTATTTGTCGGCGTAGCCCCTCTGTCGCAGCTGGG
>DYIC01000076.1 GCA_020723845.1 Hydrogenophaga sp. | reverse complement strand
ACCCATGCCGCACGCTGGCCTGATGAAATCCCTATCGCCCAAAGCGGTTTCCATAGAGCAGTTGCCATGATCGACTTCTCCAGCACGCTGCCCGGTCTATCGGGTTTGCCCTCGGCAGACCCGGTGGCCAGTGGCCGCCTGTCGGTCGCGGCGCTGCTGGACCATTTGCAGCACGCGCTGGTGGTGCTGGACGTCGAGGGGCGCGTCGTGGGCCACAACCATTGCGCACGAGAGATGCTGGAGCTGCCGCTGACGCTGCTGCAGAAGCAGCCGCTCATCGACGACGTGGTGCGCTGGCAGATCAAGCGAGGTGACCTGCGCGGCGATGCGCAGCGGTTGGTGGAGCGGGTCTGGTACCACCTGCGCCGCGTGCAAGAGACGGGGCAGCCCCACATCTACACCTACACCACCGCCGGTGGTCGTACGTTGCAGGGCACGACGATCGCTGTGCCTGGTGGCGGTTGGGTGCGCACTTATGTGGACGTGACGCGGCACGCGCAGGCCGCGAACTTCTTGCGCGAGAGTGAGGAGCGCTTCCGCAGCCTGACCGAGCTGTCCGCCGACTGGTACTGGGAGTGGGATGCCGAGGGGCGTTATACGCGGTTGGAGGGGCGACTGATTCGAGAAACCTCGACCGCCGAGATGTTTCTGGGCCGCTGCGCCTGGGATGTGCCCGCGCTCAACCGCCCCACGGCGCGCGAATGGCGTCCGCTCATCGAGGCGTTCGAGCAGCGCCGGGTGTTTCGCCGCTTCGAGATCCAGCGCCGCTTGCAGGACGGGCGCGTGGTGTGGTTTTCCATCAGCGGCATGCCGGTCTACGACGCGCAAGGTCGCTTTGCCGGCTACCGTGGCGTCGGGCGCGACGTCACGCGGCGCAAGGCGGACCAAGCCACCATCGAGCGCCTCGCCTTCTACGACAGCCTGACCGGCCTGTACAACCGCCGCTCGTTTCAGGACAAGCTGACCCAGGCGCAAGCGGCCAGCGCGCGCAGCGGCCAGTGGGCGGCGCTGTGCTTCATCGATCTGGACAATTTCAAAGACATCAACGACGCCTTTGGGCATGGGGTGGGCGACCAGTTGCTGCAGACGGTGGCCAAGCGCCTGCGCGAGGCGGTGCGTGAGGAAGATACGATCGCACGCCTGGGCGGCGACGAATTCGTCGTGCTGCTGGAGGATTTGGACCGCGAGGAGGAGCAAGCGGCGTGGCGCGCCCAACACGTGGCCGAAAAAATTCGCGTCGCGCTCGAGCGTCCGGTGACGGTGGACGGACACGAGGTGCAGTCCACGCCCAGCATCGGCATCACGGTATTTCGTGGCCGCAGCGACGCGGTGGAGGACATCCTGGGCCGCGCCGACTTGGCGATGTACCACTCGAAAGCTGCCGGACGCAATGCGGTGCGCTTCTTCGACCCAGCGATGCAAGAGGCGGTGCTGGCCCGCGCCACCCTGCAGCGCGAGTTGCGCCACGGCCTGCGCGACGGCGAGCTGCGCCTGTATGGGCAGCCGATCGTCGATGACAAAGCCCAGGTCGTGGGTTACGAGGCTCTGTTGCGCTGGCAACACCCCCTGCGCGGCATGGTGTCGCCAGCGGAGTTCATTCCGGTGGCCGAGCAAAGCGGCTTGATTTTGCCCATGGGTCAGTGGGTGCTGCGACAGGCCTGCGCGCACCTGGCGGCGTGGGCACGCGATCCGCAGCGCACCCACTGGACGATGGCGGTCAACCTGAGTGCGCGCCAGTTGCGCCAGCCCGACTTCGTGCAGTCCGTGCAGACCGCGCTGGCCGAGACGGGCGCCAACCCCAGCCGCCTGAAGCTGGAGCTGACCGAGAGCCTGCTGCTGCACGATGTGGAAGACACCATCGTCAAAATGGCAGCGCTCAGCGCCATGGGGGTGCAGTTTGCGCTCGACGACTTTGGCACTGGGTACTCGTCGCTGGCGTACCTCAAGCGCCTGCCGCTGGATCAGCTCAAGATCGACCGCACCTTCGTGCGCGACATCCTGGACGACCCCAACGACGCGGCGATTGCACGCACCATATTGCAACTGGCCAACAGCCTGGAGCTCAGCGTCGTGGCGGAGGGTGTGGAGACGGTGGCGCAGTTCGAGACGTTGCGCGCCATGGGCTGTCGGCTCTTTCAGGGCTACCATTTCGGTCGGCCCACCGCTTTGTGAGACACACCCACACCATGAACGCCCGCCTGCCCGACCCGACCCCGCTGCTCGACCCCGTGGCCGTGCGTCAACGCGTCGATGCGCGCTGGCAGCACGACATCCTGCCCGCGCTGCAGCGCTACATCGAGGTGCCCGCCAAGTCGCCGATGTTCGACCCGGAGTGGGCCGTCCATGGCCATCTGGAGACCGTGCTGCGCCAGGCCGCCGAATGGGTGACCCGCCAGCCGGTGCAGGGGTTGACGCTCGAGATCGTGCGTCTGCAACGCCCCGACGGCAGTCCCCGCACCCCGGTGCTACTGTTCGAGGTGCCCGCGCGCGCTGGCGTCGACGGCACGCCCGCACCGGCCAGCGGACAGACGGTGCTGATGTATGGTCACTTGGACAAGCAGCCCGAGTTCAGCGGTTGGCGCACCGGTCTGGGGCCGTGGACCCCACGCCTGATCGATGACCGCCTCTACGGCCGCGGGGGCGCCGACGACGGTTATGCGGTGTATGCCGCACTGGCGGCGATCGAGGCGCTGCAGGCGTCGGGCCGGGCGCATCCGCGCATCGTGGGGCTGATCGAAACCGGCGAAGAAAGCGGCTCGCCCGACCTGCTGCCCACCATCGATGCGCTGCGGTCGCGCCTCGGCGATGTGGGTCTGGTGATCTGCCTGGACAGCGGCGCGGGCAACTACGATCAGCTCTGGCTGACCACCAGCCTGCGCGGCATGATCAGCGGTGTGCTCAGGGCCGAGATCTTGACCGAAGGCGTGCACTCTGGCGATGCGTCGGGTGTGGTGCCGTCGAGCTTTCGCATCCTGCGCCATGTGCTGGACCGACTGGAAGACAGCGCCACGGGTCGCCTGCTGCCCGCCGTGTTCCACTGCGAGATCCCGGCCGAGCGCATCGCGCAGGCGCGCGAGACGGCGGCCATCCTGGGCGACGCGGTGTGGAAGCGCTTCCCCTGGGCACACCACGACTGTGGCGGCAGCACCGTCTTTGCCCTGCCCACCACCACCGACCCCGTGGAGGCACTGCTCAACCGCACCTGGCGTCCCACCCTGTCGGTGACCGGGGCCGAAGGGCTGCCGGCGCTGCGCGACGCGGGCAATGTGCTGCGGCCGTATACCGCGTTCAAGCTTAGCCTGCGCCTGCCCCCGCTGGTGGACGCCGCACAGGCGGTGCAGCAGCTCAAGGCGCTGCTGGAAGACAATGCGCCCTACCAGGCGCGCGTGACCTTCGAGCCCGAAGGGGCCGCCAACGGCTGGAACGCCCCGGCCACCGTGCCTTGGTTCGAGCAGGCGCTGCACGCCGCCAGCCAGGTGCACTTCGGCGCGCCCTGTGGCACCATCGGCCAGGGCGGCACCATTCCGCTCATGAACATGCTCAGCGCGGGTTTTCCGCGGGCGCAGATGATGGTGTGCGGGGTTTTGGGGCCGCAGAGTAACGCACACGGCCCCAATGAATTTTTGCACGTTCCCTATGCGCGGCGGCTGACGGCGGCGGTGGCCGAGGTGATCGCCCGTCTGCCGTGATGCACACGGGTCATGCGCCTTGCGCCCGCTCGCTGGCGCGCACCCGTTGCCGAGCGGCCAGCGCCAGCAATGACAATGCCGTGATCGATACCGGAACCAGCGAGCCCACGTTGAGCCACCACCAGCCCTGTGTGGTCACGAGCGCCCCCGAGGCGAACGCCGTCACCGCCATCGTGGCGAAGACACCGAAATTGATGACCGCCTGCGCGCGGTCTTTTTCTTCGGGCCGATAGGCCTGCATGGCCAGCGTCGTGCTACCGGTGAACAAAAAGTTCCACCCCACCCCCAGCAGGAACAGGGCGACGGTAAAGTGGTGCAGGTCTTGCCCAGACAGGGCGATTGCAATGCACGCGGCGTTGAGCAACACGCCCACCCCCATGATCGTGATGGCACCAAAGCGTCGGATCAGATGCCCGGTGAAAAAGCCTGGTGCGAACATGCCGATCACGTGCCACTCCAGCACGAAAGCGGCGTCGGCAAACGGCATGCCGCAGGTCTGCATGGCCAGTGGCGTGGCGGCCATGAGCAGGTTCATCACGCCATAGCCCAAGGCCGCGCCGACGAGGGCGACGGCAAACGTCGGTTGGCGCAGCAATTCGAGCACGGAGCGGCCAGCGCGGGCCGTCCCGGGCGCCGGTGGCGGATCGGCTGGAAAGCGGATGCCCGCCATGACCACCATCGAGACCAGCGCCACTGCGGCCAGGGCCAGATACGCTCCCAGGAACGGGGTGGCCAACCAATCGCGCGCGTGATTGGCCAGATTGGGGCCGGCGATCGCCCCCAATAAGCCGCCGGCGAGCACCAGTGAGACGGCTTTTTCGCGCTCGGCCGGGGCGGCCAGTTCTCCGGCGGCAAAACGGTAGAGCTGGCCGTTGGCGCTGTAGTAGCCCGCGACGACCGTCGCCGCGACCAATAACCAGAAGTTCCCGTGCGCTACCGCCCACGCGGCCAGCAGTGCCGAGGCGAAGGCCACCGCCAGCCCCATTTGAAACGCGATCTGCCGTCCCCAGCGCGCCTGTGAGCGCGCCACCAGTCCGGTCGACAGCGCCCCCCCCTACCACATAGCCCATGACCGGCAGCGTCGCCATCCAGCCCACGGGGGCCAGGGTCAGGCCCACCAGCCCGTTGATGGCGATGAAGACGACGTTGTTGGTCAGGAACAAGCCTTGCGCGATGGCCAGCAACCACAGGTGACGGTTCATGGAACTGGGTTATAACGGATCCGGTCTCGGGTTGTGGGCGACGCGCGCGACTTTCTACAATCGCAGCATCGCCGCTGGCGCGGATGCCCATGATGGGGCCCCGCTGCGTCCCTTTCTTTTCTTGGGTAAGCCATGGTTCCCCACCTCGTCACCGCACTCACTGGCCCGATCAACGAGCTGGAGCAGCGCATCCTCGAGTCCACTCCCGTCATCGAGCGCTGGTTCCGGCTCGAGTGGATGGAACACACGCCGCCGTTTTACACCTCGGTGGACATTCGCAACGCGGGCTTCAAGCTGGCGCCGGTGGACACCAATTTGTTCCCGGGAGGGTGGAACAACCTGACCAACGAGATGCTGCCGCTGGCCGTGCAGGCCGCGATGGCGGCGATCGAAAAAATCTGCCCCGAGGCGAAAAACCTGCTGCTGGTGCCTGAAAACCACACACGCAACACGTTTTACCTGATGAACGTGGCGCAGTTGCAGCGCATTTTCTATTCGGCAGGGCTCAACGTGCGCATCGGCTCGCTCAACCCGGAAATCAAAGAACCCACCGAGCTCCCGCTGCCCAATGGCGAGCGGCTGCTGCTCGAGCCCATCGTGCGCGAGGGACGGCGCATCGGCTTGAAGCACTTCGACCCCTGCACCATCCTGCTCAACAACGACTTGAGCGCCGGTGTGCCCGGTATTTTGGAGGACTTGCATGAGCAGTACGTGCTACCGCCGCTGCATGCAGGCTGGCACGTGCGGCGCAAGAGCAACCACTTCCGCTGCTACGAGGAGGTGGCCAAGCGCTTCGGCAAGCTCGTGGGTATCGACCCCTGGCTGATCAACCCCATGTTCGCGCAATGCGGGCAGGTCAATTTTGCCGAAGGCTCCGGCTTTGAGTGCCTGCAGGGCAACGTCGACGCCCTACTGACCAAAATTCGCCGCAAATACAAGGAGTACGGCATCCAAGAGCGGCCGTTCGTCGTGGTCAAGGCCGACAACGGCACCTACGGCATGGGCGTGATGATGGTGCGCGATGCCGCCGAGCTGGCGAGCCTGAACCGGCGCACCAAAAACAAGATGAACGTCATCAAGGACGGCCAGCAGGTCAGCGACGTCATCATCCAAGAGGGGGTGATGACCCACGAGCAGATCAACGACGCCGTGGCCGAGCCCGTGGTGTACATGATGGACCGCTACGTGGTCGGTGGTTTTTACCGCGTGCATGCCGAGCGTGGGGTGGATGAAAACCTCAACGCCCCGGGCGCCAGCTTCGTGCCATTGGCGTTCGAGAAAAGCGCCCTGCAACCACAGCCCGGCTCGCCGCCGGGGGCGAGCGTGCCCAACCGTTTTTACATGTACGGCGTGGTGGCGCGGCTGGCCATGCTGGCCGCCGCCTACGAGCTCGAAGCCACCGACCCCGAGGCCGAGCAGTATGACTGAGGCGCCAGCGAAGCCTTCCCTGCGGCGGGTGTTGGTGGTGGCCGACCCGCTGCACACCTTCGTTACCTACAAAGACAGCACGTACGCGATGATGCGCGAGTTGGCGCGCCGCGGTGTGGCGCTGGCCGCGTGCGAGCCGGCGCACCTGCACTGGCGCAGCGGCGAACCCGTCACCGCCTGGGTGCGTGAAGTGACGCTGACCGACGATCCGCACGCTTGGTTTGCGGTACGGCGCCAAGGGCGCGAGCCGCTGCACGCGTTCGACGCCGTGCTGATGCGCAAAGACCCGCCGTTCGACGCCGAGTATTTTTACGCCACCCACCTGCTGCAGCAGGCCGAGCGCGAGGGCGCGCGCGTCTTCAACCGGCCCGCCGCGCTGCGCGACCACCCGGAAAAGCTGGCCGTCATGGAGTTTGCCCCGTGGGCGCCGCCCACGCTGGTGACGCGCAGTGCCGAGGCCATCCGCGCTTTCCATGCCGAGCATCGCGACATCATCCTCAAGCCCCTCGATGGCATGGGAGGGCGTGGCATCTTTCGTGTCGGGCCGGATGGCATGAACCTGGGGGCGGTGGTCGAGACGCTGACGGCACACGGCCACACCACCATCATGGTGCAGCGCTACCTGCCGCAGATCGCGCACGGGGACAAGCGCATCTTGCTCATCGGTGGCGAGCCCGTGCCCTACTGCTTGGCGCGCATCCCGCAAGCCGGCGAGGTGCGCGGCAACCTGGCCGCCGGTGGCCGCGGTGAGGCGCGGCCGCTGAGCGACGCCGACTGGGCCATTGCCCGCGCCGTCGGCCCCACGCTGGCCGCGCGCGGTCTGCTGCTGGTGGGGCTGGACGTGATCGGGGAGTGGATCACGGAAATCAATGTCACCAGCCCGACGTGCTTTCAGGAAATCACCCAGCAGACGGGTTACGACGTCGCCGGACGCTTCGTCGATGCGCTGCAGGACGCGGTGGGCGC
>DYIC01000075.1 GCA_020723845.1 Hydrogenophaga sp. | reverse complement strand
CCCCCCGCGCACCAACGGCCCAATCCCCCCTCTGTCTGACGCCCGCATGATTGACTTTGTGCCAGCGCCCGATTGGCACCCCGTTGCCACGGTCGCCGTGTTCGCCATCGTTTATCTCGGCATGTTCCTGGGGGGCTTGCCGCGGCTCAAGCTGGACCGCACCGGGGTGGCGGTGCTTGGGGCCATCGCCATGATCGCGGTCAACGGCTGGTCCGTCGAGGAGGCCGCCGCGGCCATCGACCTGCCGACGCTGGTGCTGCTGTTCGCGTTCATGGTGCTGTCGGCGCAGATGCGGCTCGGGGGCTTCTACACCGCCGTCACCCGGGCCGTCGGTGGCTGGCCGCTGGCGCCGACGGCGCTCATGGGCGCGCTGCTGGTGGTGGTGGCGGCGCTGTCGGCCGTGTTTTCCAACGACGTGGTGTGCCTGGCGGTCACACCGGTCGTCGTGCGCATGGCGTGGCAGCGCGGCTGGGATCCGGTGCCGTGGCTGGTGGCGGTGGCTTGTGCCGCCAACATCGGTTCGGCCGCCACGTTGATCGGCAATCCTCAGAACATGCTCATCGGCTCCGTCATGGGAATTCCGTTCGGCGCCTATGTGCGTGCGGCATTGCCACCGGTGCTGCTGGCGCTTGCCGGGCTGTGGGCATTCATGGCCTGGCGGTTGCGCACCGGCGCCACGCCGACCGTGCCACTCCGTCCGCTGACGGGGGCGGCTGCTGGGGTCGATCTCGATACGCCAGCGTTCGACCGGTGGCAATCCACCAAAGGGCTGCTGGTGGCAGGGGTGCTGCTGATGGTGTTTTTGTTCACCGACTGGCCCCACGAGGTGGCGGCGCTGGTCGCCGCGGGCATCTTGCTGCTGAGTCGCCGTTTGCACTCGGCGCAGGTCATGGGGCTGGTCGACTGGCCGTTGCTGCTGCTGTTTGCCGGGCTGTTCATCGTCAACCACGGCTTCGAGGGTACGGGGTTGGCGGCGCAGGCGGTGGCCTCCCTGGCCGAGCAAGGTATCTCGCTGGCCGATCCGCTCGTGCTGGCCGTGGCGGGTGTGACGTTGTCCAACCTGGTGTCCAACGTGCCGGCGGTCATGCTGCTGCTGCCGCACCTGCAGGGGCACGATCAGGGCGTCACGCTGGCGCTGATCAGCACCTATGCAGGCAACCTGCTGTTGGTGGGGTCGATCGCCAATTTGATCGTGGCCGATCTGGCGCAGCGCGACGGCATCACGCTCGACTGGCGGCGACATGCGGCCATCGGCGTGCCCGCCACCGTCATCAGCTTGCTGGCGTGGTGGGGCTGGCAGGCGCTGGCGGCCTGGACGGGCTTCGCTACAATGTGAAGTTTGCCCGCTGCAGCCGGATCGACCGATTCGCGCAGCGCCGACTTTTGGGATTTGTCCGGCGGACAGGCCCGTTTTCGAACCACAGGAGCAATCATGGCAGTCAATGTCGAAACCCTGGACAAGCTCGAGCGCAAGATCACGCTCGAGCTGCCGCTCGAGGCGATCCAGAAAGAGGTGGACGCCCGTCTGAAGCGGCTGCAGCGCCAGGTCAAGATGGATGGTTTTCGGCCCGGCAAAGTGCCGTTGTCGGTGGTGGCGCAGCGCTACGGCTACTCGGTGCAGTACGAGGTGATGAACGACCAGGTCGGGCAGGCGTTCAATGCCGCGATTGCCGAGGCGCAGCTGCGCGTCGCGGGTCAGCCCCGCATCAGCGAGAAGGACGGCGCGCCCGAGGGGGTGGTGGCGTTCGAGGCGGTGTTCGAGGTGTTTCCCGAAGTCAAGCTCGGCGACCTGTCGGCGGTCGAGCTCGAGAAGCTCGAGGCCGAGGTAGACGAGGCCGCGATCGAGCGCACGCTGGAGATTTTGCGCAAGCAGCGCCGCACGTTCACCCCGCGCGCCGAGGGCGAAGCCGCGCAGAATGGGGATCGCGTGACGATCGACTTCGAGGGCAAGATCGACGGCGAGCCGTTCGAAGGCGGCAAGGCCAGCGACTTCCGCTTCGTGCTCGGCGAGGGCCAGATGCTCAAGGAGTTCGAAGATGCCGTGCTGGGTATGAAGGTGGGCGAGTCCAAGACCTTCCCGCTCGCGTTCCCTGCCGACTACCACGGCAAGGAAGTCGCCGGCAAGACCGCAGACTTCCTGGTCACGGTCAAGGGCATCGAGCAGCAGCAGTTGCCGGAGATCGACGAGGCGTTCATCCGCTCGCTCGGCATCGAAGAGGGCACGATGGAGGCGCTGCGCGCCGACATTCGCCGCAACCTCGAGCGCGAGGTCAAGTTCCGCCTGCAGGCGCGCAACAAGACGGCGGCGCTGGACGCCCTGGCAGCGTCGGCCGAGCTCGATCTGCCCAAGGCGGCCATCGAGGCGGAGATCGACCGCCTGGTCGAGGGCGCGCGCAACGACCTCAAGCAGCGCGGCATCAAAGATGCGGACAAGGCCCCGATCCCGCGCGAGCTGTTCCAGTCGCAGGCCGAGCGCCGTGTGCGCCTGGGCCTGGTGGTGGCCGAGCTGATCAAGGCCAACGATCTGCGCGCCACGCCCGAGCAGATCGACGCGCACCTGCGCGAGCTGGCGGCCTCCTACGAGTACCCGGAAGAGGTCGTGCGTTGGTACCAGTCCAACCCCGAGCGCATGGCCGAGATCGAGGCCATCGTGCTGGAAAACAACGTGGCCGACCATATCTTCAGCCAGGCCAAAGTGACGCCCAAACGCATCGACTTTGCCGAGCTGATGGGCCAAGGCTGACGCGTCGACGGTGCTGGCGCACGCCCCTCGTGGGGGGCGGCGATAGCGGTGGAGGGCGGACGCGGTCCGCCCTTTTCGTTGGGTCCGCATCGCAAAGTGCCGGGAACGGTTACAGTAAGACCCCGAACACCCTCTTCGACTTTCTCGGAGCGAAACGACGCATGAGCGCATTGGATGCAAAGAACCTAGGCCTGGTCCCGATGGTCATCGAGCAATCGGGCCGGGGCGAGCGCGCCTACGATATCTACTCCCGCCTCCTGAAGGAGCGGGTCGTCTTTCTGGTCGGCCCGGTCAACGACCAAACGGCCAACCTGGTGGTCGCCCAGTTGCTGTTTTTGGAGAGCGAAAATCCCGACAAGGACATTTCGCTCTACATCAACTCGCCGGGCGGCTCGGTCAGCGCCGGCATGGCGATCTTCGATACCATGAACTTCATCAAGCCCGACGTCTCGACGCTGTGCATCGGCATGGCGGCCAGCATGGGGGCGTTCCTGTTGGCGGCGGGTGCCAAGGGCAAGCGCTTCGCCCTGCCCAACTCGCGCGTCATGATCCACCAGCCGCTGGGCGGGGCGCAGGGCCAAGCGACGGACATCGAAATCCACGCGCGCGAGATTCTGCGCCTGCGTGCCGACCTCAACCGTATCTTGAGCGAGCGCACCGGCCAGCCGCTGGAGAAAATCGAGCGCGACACCGAGCGTGACTACTTCATGTCGGCGACCGAAGCGGCGCAGTACGGCTTGGTCGACAAAGTCATCGACAAGCGCGCCTGATACCGCCGTCCCCGCCATCCCATCCAACGCTACGCAAGGCAACGCACCACCCATGGCCGAGAAAAAAGGCAGCCGCGACAAGACCCTGTATTGCTCGTTTTGCGGCAAGAGCCAGCACGAGGTCAAAAAGCTCATCGCAGGGCCATCGGTTTTCATCTGCGACGAGTGCATTGACCTGTGCAACGACATCATCCGCGACGAGACGGCCAGCACCGAGCTGGGCGCGCCAGCCGTCACCGACACGCTGCCCACGCCGGCCGAGATCAAGGCCCACCTGGACCAGTATGTGATCGGGCAGGAAGCCGCCAAAAAGACGCTGGCGGTGGCCGTGTACAACCACTACAAGCGGTTGCGCCACAACGATGAGGTCAAGAAAAGCGGCGTCGAGCTGGCCAAAAGCAACATTCTGCTCATCGGCCCCACCGGTTCGGGCAAGACGCTGCTGGCGTCCACACTGGCGCGCAAGCTCGACGTGCCGTTCGTGATGGCCGACGCCACCACGCTGACCGAGGCCGGTTACGTGGGCGAGGACGTGGAAAACATCATCGCCAAGCTGCTGCAGACGTGTGACTACGACGTGCAAAAAGCCCAGCGCGGCATCGTCTACATCGACGAGATCGACAAAATCACGCGCAAGTCCGAAAACCCCTCGATCACGCGCGATGTCTCGGGCGAGGGGGTGCAGCAAGCGTTGCTCAAGCTGATCGAGGGCACGGTGGCCAGCGTGCCGCCCCAGGGCGGTCGCAAGCATCCCAACCAGGACATGCTGCAGGTGGACACGACCAATATCCTGTTCATCTGCGGTGGCGCCTTTGCGGGGTTGGAGAAGATCATCGAGCAGCGCACCGAAGCCTCGGGCATCGGGTTTGGCGCGGCGGTGCGCAGCAAGCGCGAGCGCCCGGTCACCGAGCTGTTTGCCCAGGTGGAGCCGGACGACCTGGTGCGCTACGGGTTGATTCCTGAGTTGGTGGGTCGCCTGCCGGTCGTCACCGCGCTGGCCGAGCTGACCGAAGACGCGCTGGTCGATATCCTGACCGTGCCCAAGAACGCGGTCGTCAAACAATTTGCCGAACTGTTTGCGATGGAGGGGGTCGAACTGGAAGTGCGACCCGCCGCCCTGCGAGCGATCGCGCGCAAGGCGCTGCAGCGCAAGACCGGCGCGCGCGGCCTGCGTTCGATCCTCGAGCAGGCACTCATGGATACTATGTTCGAGTTACCCAGTCTGCGCAACGTCGAGCGCGTGGTGGTGGAAGAAGCCACCATCACCGAGGGCAAGGCCCCGTTGCTCGTCTACCGCGAAGCGGCCAAGCAGGCCTGAGCGCGTATCCCGGCGCCGGGCGCACGGGGCGCTTGAAGTCCGGCTTCGCCGCCCCCAACTGTGCCGCGAGAAAGGAACCCTTCCATGTCCGGACAAACCCCGCTTCCCCCCCAGCCCGTCGAGCTGCCGCTGTTGCCGCTGCGCGACGTGGTGGTGTTTCCCCACATGGTCATCCCGCTGTTCGTGGGGCGGCCCAAGAGCATCAAGGCGCTCGAGGCCGCGATGGCGCACGAGCGGCGCATCGTGCTGGTGGCCCAAAAGACCGCGGCCAAGGACGAGCCCAAGCCCGGTGACCTGTTCGAGATGGGGTGTGTGGCCAGCATCCTGCAAATGCTCAAGCTGCCCGACGGTACCGTGAAGGTGCTGGTCGAGGGGGTGCAGCGCGCCAAGGTGCTGCAGGTCGAGGAGGGCGAAGCGCACTTTTCGGCCAACGTGCTGCCGGTTGATGCCGAGGCGGAGCAGCGCGGTGTGGACCCGACCGAGCTCGAGGCGCTGCGCCGCGCCGTGATGCAGCAGTTCGACCAGTACGTCAAGCTCAACAAGAAGATTCCGGCCGAGATCCTGACCTCGATCGCCAGCATCGACGATCCGGGGCGGCTGGCCGACACCATCGCGGCGCACCTGCCGCTCAAGCTCGAGGCCAAGCAAAGCGTGCTCGACCTGGAGCAACTGGTGGCGCGGCTGGAAAACCTGTTCGCGCAGCTCGAGGCCGAGGTCGAGATCCTCAACGTCGACCGGCGCATCCGCGGGCGCGTCAAGCGCCAGATGGAGAAGAACCAGCGCGAGTTCTACCTCAACGAGCAGGTCAAGGCCATCCAGAAAGAGCTCGGTGAGGGCGAAGAGGGCGCCGATCTGGAGGAACTCGAGAAAAAAATCAAGGCCGCGCGCATGCCCAAGGAGGCGCGCAAGAAAGCCGAAGCCGAGCTCAAGAAGCTGCGGCTGATGTCGCCCATGTCGGCCGAGGCCACCGTGGTGCGCAACTACATCGACGTGCTGGTCAACCTGCCCTGGAGCAAAAAGACCAAGGTGCGCCACGACCTGGCGTATGCGGAGGAGGTGCTCAACGCCGACCACCACGGGTTGGAGAAAGTCAAGGAGCGCATCCTGGAGTACCTGGCGGTACAACAACGGGTGGATAAGGTCAAGGCGCCCATTCTGTGTCTCGTGGGCCCGCCGGGCGTGGGCAAGACATCGCTGGGCCAGTCCATCGCGAAGGCCACCGGGCGCAAATATGTGCGCATGGCGCTGGGCGGCATGCGCGACGAGGCCGAAATCCGAGGCCATCGCCGTACCTACATCGGCGCCTTGCCCGGCAAAGTGTTGCAAAACCTCACCAAGGTGGGGGTGCGCAACCCGCTGTTCTTGCTCGACGAGATCGACAAGCTGGGCATGGACTTCCGCGGTGACCCGGCGTCGGCCCTCCTGGAGGTGCTCGATCCCGAGCAGAACCACACCTTCCAGGACCACTACGTCGAGCTCGACTTCGACCTGTCGGACGTGATGTTCGTGGCCACGTCCAACTCGCTCAATATCCCGCCGGCGCTGCTGGACCGCATGGAGGTCATCCGCCTGTCGGGCTACACCGAGGACGAAAAGGTCGCCATCGCGCTGCGCTACCTGCTGCCCAAGCAGCGCGCCAACAACGGGGTCAAGGACGACGAGCTGGAGGTGACCGAGGCCGCGGTACGCGACATCGTGCGCTACTACACACGCGAGGCCGGTGTGCGCGCGCTGGAGCGCGAAATCTCGCGCATCTGTCGCAAGGTGGTCAAGGGGTTGCTGCTGGGCAAGATGCAAAAGCCCGTCGTCGTCACGCCAGACAACCTGGCCGACTTTTTGGGCGTGCGCAAATACACCTATGGCCGCGCGGAACAGCAAAACCAGGTCGGCCAGGTGGTGGGCCTGGCATGGACGGAGGTGGGGGGCGATCTGCTCACCATCGAGGCGGCGATCATGCCGGGCAAGGGCAACGTCATCCGCACCGGTTCGCTGGGTGACGTGATGAAAGAGTCGGTCGAGGCCGCGCGCACCGTGGTGCGCAGCCGCTCGCAGCGGCTGGGCATTCCCGACGAGATGTTCGAGAAAAAGGATATCCACATCCACGTGCCCGACGGTGCCACGCCCAAGGATGGCCCGAGCGCGGGTATTGCGATGACGACGGCCATGGTGTCGGCGCTGACCGGCATCCCGGTGCGGGCGGACGTCGCCATGACGGGCGAGATCACGCTGCGCGGCGAGGTCACGGCCATCGGTGGCCTCAAAGAGAAGCTGCTGGCTGCGCTGCGTGGCGGCATTCGCACCGTGCTCATCCCCGAGGACAATGTCAAAGACTTGGCCGAGATCCCCGACAACGTCAAGCAAGGGCTGGAGATCGTGCCGGTGAAGTGGATCGACCGCGTGTTGGAGTTGGCGCTGGAGCGCATGCCGCAGCCGCTGCCGGAAGCGGTGCCAGCAGTGGTCGAGCCCGCGGCAGCCGGGGTCGAGCCACCGGCGGTCACGCATTGAGCGGCGCCGACCCCGCATCAGAAGCGGCCGATTTTTGGTATAGAATAATGGCTTCAGACGGCGCGACGACAACGTCGCTGAAGTTTGAAAATCCTGCGGGAATAGCTCAGTTGGTAGAGCGCAACCTTGCCAAGGTTGAGGTCGCGAGT
>DYIC01000074.1 GCA_020723845.1 Hydrogenophaga sp. | reverse complement strand
CATGCCTTGCGGCTATATCATCGCCTCGGTCACGGTGACCAACCCCGAGCAGTACGAGGAATACAAGCGCTGGTCCACGGCCGCGATTCAAGTGCACGGCGCCGAGGTGCTGGTGCGAGGCGGCCGCGTCGAAGTGCTGGAAGGCGACTGGAGCCCCGGCCGCACGGTGGTGCTGCGGTTTCCCTCGTTCGAGGCGGCGCGCGCGTTTCACGACTCGCCCGAATACCGGCGCGCGCGCGAGGCGCGTGCCGGAGCCGCCATCATGCGCATGGTCTGCGTCGAGGGCATTTGACGTTTTCTGGTTTTTCACATCGAGCAAAGGCAACCCATGAGTGCAATCGTTGACATCGTCGGCCGCGAGATTCTGGACAGCCGCGGCAACCCCACCGTCGAGTGCGACGTGCTGTTGGAGTCCGGCGTGATGGGCCGCGCGGCGGTACCGTCCGGTGCCTCCACCGGCAGCCGCGAAGCGATCGAGCTGCGCGACGGCGACCCGACCCGCTACGGCGGCAAGGGCGTGCTCAAGGCGGTCGAGCACATCAACACCGAAATCTCGGAAGCGGTGCTCGGCCTGGACGCGAGCGAACAGGCCTTTTTGGACAAAACCCTGATCGACCTCGACGGCACCGAAAACAAAAGCCGCCTGGGGGCCAACGCGATGTTGGCCGTGTCGATGGCGGTGGCACGTGCCGCGGCCGAAGAGTCGGGCCTGCCGCTGTACCGCTACTTCGGCGGCAGCTCGGCAGTGCAAATGCCCGTGCCCATGATGAACGTCATCAACGGCGGCGCGCACGCTAACAACAACCTGGACCTGCAGGAATTCATGATCCTGCCGGTGGGGGCGCCCAGCTTCCGCGAGGCGATTCGCTGGGGCGCGGAGGTCTTTCACGCCCTCAAAAAGATCATTCACGACCGCGGCATGAGTACCGCCGTCGGCGACGAAGGGGGGTTTGCGCCCAGCGTGGCCAACCACGAAGCCGCCATCCAGCTCATCCTGGAAGCCATCGACAAGGCTGGCTATACCGCAGGTGCGCAGATCGCGCTTGGCCTGGACTGCGCCGCCAGCGAATTCTGCAAGAGCGGCCCAGACGGCCAAAAGACGTACCACCTCGCGGGCGAAGGGTTGGTGCTCAGTGCCGCCGAGTGGACCAACATCCTGGCCACCTGGTGCGACAAGTACCCCATCATCAGCATCGAAGACGGCATGGGCGAAGGTGATTGGGACGGCTGGGCGCTGTTGACCGAGCGCCTGGGTCGCCGGGTCCAGTTGGTTGGCGACGACCTGTTCGTCACCAACACCAAGATTTTGAAAGAAGGCATCCAAAAAGGGATCGCCAACTCGATCCTGATCAAGATCAACCAGATCGGCACGCTGACCGAGACGTTTGCCGCCATCGAGATGGCCAAGCGCGCGGGCTACACCGCCGTCATCAGCCACCGCTCCGGCGAAACAGAGGACAGCACGATCGCCGACATCGCGGTCGGCACCAACGCGGGCCAGATCAAAACCGGCTCGATGAGCCGCAGCGACCGCATGGCCAAGTACAACCAGCTGCTGCGTATCGAAGAAGATCTGGGCGACGTGGCCGTCTATCCCGGTCGGGACGTGTTTTATAACCTGCGCTGATCCGATTGCCCCCCACCATGCGCGCCCACTGGGTCACGGCGGTGTTGGTTGTGCTGCTGGCCGTGATCCACGGGCATATCTGGTGGGGCCGCGGCAGCGTCTCGCAGGTCGACGCGCTGCGCCGTGAGCTGGCCGAGCAGGAGCAGGCCAACGAACAGGCTCGCCTGCGCAACGAGCGCCTGGCAGCGGAAGTGCAGGACCTGCGCGAGGGGCTAGAGACGGTGGAAGAAATCGCCCGGCAGGAGTTAGGGCTGGTCAAACCCAACGAGATCTTCGTGCAGATTCAAGGCCCCGGCGCCACCCGCCCAACACCCGCGGCCGATTCATCGGCCGCAGCGCCACGCTGACCGCGGCGCGCACCGGCACCCCTGAGCAGCTCCCTCACTGTATGCGCGCCGACGACGGCGGCTGCTGCTCCTGCGTCAAAAACAGGCGCGCGGCGTCCACCGGATCGAACCGGTAGTGCTGCCCGCAAAAATCGCAACCGACATCGACCTCGCCGCGCTCGGCCAGGATCGATTCGATCTCGGCTATCCCGAGACCGCGCAGCATGGCCGCCACCCGCTCGCGCGAGCAGGTGCAGGCAAAACGCGGATGCGCCGCGGACGCGGGCAGCGCCAGCCGCAGCAGATTTTCTTGCCAAAACAGCCGGTGCAGAATGCGGTCGGCGTCCAGTCGCAGCAACTCCTCGGGTGTCAGGCTGCTGGCCAGCGTAGCGATGCGGTGAAAGTCCTCGTTGGCGTCGAACGCGTCCTCCTCGTGGACCACGGCCGAGGTGCGCGCCAAATTCGCCTCCCCGGTCGCCGGCATGCGCTGGATCAGTAAGCCGGCGGCGACTGTCTCGTCCGCGGCGAGCACGAGCCGCGTGTCGAGCTGCTCGCTCTGGCGCATGTAGTGACCGATCACATCGCTCAGGCGCGGCAGCGGGCGCCCCGTGGCGTCATGGAGCGGCACGACCCCCTGGTAGGGTTGCTGTCCCGGCTGGCGCTCGCGCGGGTCGAGCGTGATCACGCACCGCCCCTGACCCAGCGGATTGACCATCTGCCACAACGGCGTCTCTGACGCGACCTCGCCGCGCACGGTCGCGGTGGCGCGAAACGCCATGTCGGGCTGCACTTCGGCCACGGCCACTTTGACCGGCCCATCCCCCAGAATCTGCAGCACCAGCGCGCCGGCAAATTTGATGTTGCTGTGCAGCAGCACGGCGGCGGCCGTCATCTCACCCAACAGCTCGGTCACGGGCGGGGGATAGCCCCCCGCCGACGCCCGCCGCTGCAGCAACGCCTGCCAGTCGTCGGTCAGGCGCACCAAGGCGCCGCGCACGGGGACGCCGTCGAACAAAAACTTATGCAATTCGGACACGGCGACGCCTTCACCCGATGCGCTGCAGACCGCTGGCAAAGCGCCGCGCGTTTTCGATATAGTGGCGCGCGCTCCAGCGCAAGCCTTCGATCTGCTCGGGCGTGAGCTGACGCACCACCTTCGCGGGGCTACCCAGGATCATCGATCCATCGGGGAACTCCTTGCCCTCCGTGACCAGGGCCCCCGCCCCGACCAGGCAGTGCCGGCCGATACGCGCCCCGTTGAGCACCACGGCCCCAATGCCGATCAGCGACTCGTCCCCGATCGTGCAGCCGTGCAGCATGACCTGATGCCCCACGGTCACGTATTCGCCAATCGTGAGCGGGTAGCCGATGTCCGCATGCAGCACGCTGCCGTCCTGGATGTTGCTGCCGCGCCCCACGACGATGGGGTCGGTGTCGCCACGCAACACAGCGCCAAACCACACGCTCGTGTCTTCGGCCAGTTTGACACGCCCCATGACGGCGGCGGTGTCGGCCACGAACGCCGACGGGTGGACGTCAGGCACGAGATCGTCGAGTCGATAAATGCTCATCACTACAATTGTACGGATGCGCCCGCCGCCGTCCACTGCCCACCCCCGTATGGAGCTGCGCGCCCAGGCCCTGCAGGCGTTGACCGAGACCGACCCCGACGCCAAAGTGGCGCAGGTGCAGCGCCTGTGGCGCGCGTGGGACGAGCGCATCGCCCCGGGGGCAACGGCGGGTGAGGCAGGCGACGCACCGCTGGGGATCGACCCCGATGCCACCCTGACCCCACCCCCCGACCGACCGCTGCCGGGCCGGCCGGCGCGGCCGCACTTGATCGCACCGGGTTCGGTGCCGACTCGCTCGCCCTTCACCCTCGAGGGCCACGCCGCGCTGGTGCACGCCATTTGCCATATCGAGTTCAACGCCATCAACCTGGCGTTGGACGCGGTGTGGCGCTTCGCCGGGCTGCCGCTGGCGTTCTACCAGGACTGGCTGCGCGTGGCCGCCGAAGAGGCGCACCACTTCACGCTGCTGCGCGACCATCTACGCACACTCCCCCACCCAGGCGGTTCGCGCTGGGACTACGGCGACTTCGACGCGCACGATGGGCTGTGGACTATGTGCGAGCAAACCGCAGGGGACATCGTGGCGCGCATGGCGCTGGTGCCGCGCACGCTGGAGGCGCGTGGGCTGGATGCGACGCCGCTGATTCAAGCCAAGCTGCGGCGTGCCACCACCCCCGGCGCGCCGCAGACGTGTGCCGTTTTGGACATCATCCTGCACGACGAGGTCGGCCATGTCGCGATCGGCAACCACTGGTACCGCTGGCTATGCGTGCAGGCGGGGCTAGAGCCGGTGGCGCACTACCGGCACTTGGTGCGCACCTACCGCGCGCCGCGCCTGAAACCCCCGTACAACACCGAGGCGCGTGCGCGGGCAGGCTTCAGCGCAGAGGAATTGGCCTATCTGGAGCAGGCCGTCTGACCGGCCAAGGGGTTCAGCCCCCACCGCGCGGGTGGTGGCGTGCGTGTAAGGCACGCAGGCGCTCGCGCGCGACGTGCGTGTAGATGGTGGTGGTCGAGATGTCGGTGTGCCCCAGCAACAGTTGCACCGCCCGCAGGTCGGCCCCGTGGTTGAGCAGGTGCGTCGCGAAGGCATGGCGCAGTGTGTGCGGCGACAACGGTGCCACGATCCCCGCCGCGCGCGCGTAGCGCTTGACCAGCATCCAGAACATCACCCGGCTCATGGCCGCCCCGTGGCGCTCGGTGACGAACAAGTCGTCCCCCGTGCGCCCGCTCATCAGCACCGGTCGTGCCTCGGCCAAGTAGCGGCGCAACCAATCGGCGGCCACGTCGCCAAAAGGCACCAGCCGTTCCTTGCTGCCCTTGCCCGTGGTGCGCAGCACCTGGTCGGCCAGGCTCACCTCGAACAGCCGCAGCGCCACCAGTTCGCTCACGCGCAGCCCGGTGGCATACATCAGCTCCAGCATCGCTCGGTCGCGCAAGCCCAGTGGCTGGGACACGTCGGGCGCAGCAAGCAACGCCTCCACCTGTGCCTCGGTGAGGGTCTTGGGCACGCGCATCAGCCGCTTGGCCGACAGCAGCGGCAGCGTGGGGTCGGCCTGCAGCAGACCCTCACGCACCGCCCAACGGTAAAAGCGCCGGAAAACCGACAGGCGGCGGTTGCTGGAACTGGCCCGGCTGCCCGGCAGGCGCTGCGCCATGTAGGCCTGTAACTCGGCCGGGCCCGCCTGCAGCAGCCCCCGGCCAGATGCCGCGAGCCACTGCCCGAACGCTTGCACATCGCTGCGGTACGCGGCCAGCGTGCGCTCGGCCAGACCGTCCTCCAGCCACAGCGCGTCCACGAAACGATCGACCAAGGCATCATCGCCGGCTATCATCGCCATATGACGATGGTACCGTGTGGCGGCCCCTCCCGCGACGAAGCCTTGTGCGTCGAGGCCCTGCCCGCCTTCCAGGACAACTACATCTGGCTGCTGCACGATGGGCAGACGGCCTGGGTCGTCGATCCTGGCGATGCCGCCGTGGTACAACGAACCCTCGCCCAGCGCAGCCTTCGGCTGCAGGGCATTTTGCTGACCCACCACCACGCCGACCACGTTGGGGGCGTCGCGGCACTGCGTGCCGCCACTGGCTGCCGCGTGCTGGGCCCCGCTGGCGAATCCCTGCCGGGCCCGGTCGAGCCACTGCACGACGGCGACGTCGTGCCTGCCCTCGGTCAGGCTTGGCGCGTGCTCGCCGTGCCCGGCCACACCGCCGGTCACATCGCCTACGTCAACGACGCACCACCCGGCACGCCGCGGTGGCTGTTCTGCGGCGACACGCTGTTTTCCGCCGGCTGCGGGCGCCTGTTCGAGGGAACGCCGGCACAAATGCTGGCGTCGCTGGACCACCTGGCGGCGCTACCCGACGACACCCGGATCTGCTGCGCCCACGAGTACACCCTGTCCAACCTGCGCTTTGCGCGCGCGGTCGAGCCGGACAATACGGCACTCGCCGCCCACACCGTCTGGTGCGAGGCCCGCCGCGCCGAAGGTGCGCCGACGCTGCCGAGCACGCTAGGCACGGAGCGCCACATCAACCCGTTTTTGCGCTGCCGGGAACCCGGCGTGCGCCGCGCGGTCCAGCAACGGGAACCCGCGGCCGACACGGATGTCGCCGTATTCGCCGCGCTGCGCCGCTGGAAAGACGGTTTTCGCTGACCGCGCGCGCCGCACCAGCGCTCGACCATGCGCCGCTGCGCCTCCTATCGACACATTGCTCCATGACGGTTCTACGACGACTCGTTTCGCTCCTGGCCACACTGACGCTCACGGCGTGCGGCACCCTGCCCACGGCCGAACCGCCCACCGCCACCCCGCAGGACCGCGCGCCTTCCCGCCCCGTGACGACCGGGGTCGGTACCCCGGTCTCTCCCATCAGCGAACCCGCCACCCGTGGCAGTGGCCCGGTTGGCGCCGTGACAGACGGCGGCCGCACGAGCGGGACGGCCAACGCGCCTTCCGCGGAACCCGTGGCGGTTGCCCCCGTGCCGAGCGTGCAACCCGTGGCCCCGGTCGTCGCCCCGACCGACCTATGGCAGCGCATGGAAAACGGCTTTGCGATGCCCGATTTGGACGACGAGCGCGTGGCGCACTGGGAGCGTTGGTACGCCAGCCGCCCCGACTATTTGCAGCGCATGGCCGACCGCGCGAGCAAGTACCTGTTTCACATCGTCGAGGAGATCGAGCGCCGCGACCTGCCGCTAGAGCTTGCCTTGCTGCCCTTCATCGAGAGCGCCTTCAACCCGCAGGCGGTCTCGCACGCCAAGGCAGCCGGCATGTGGCAGTTCATGCCGGCCACCGGCAAGCACTTCGACCTGAAGCAAAACGCGTTTCGCGACGACCGACGCGACGTGCTGGCATCGACCCGCGCCGCGCTGGACTACCTCGAGCGGCTGTACCGTATGTTTGGCGACTGGCATCTGGCATTGGCCGCCTACAACTGGGGCGAGGGCAACGTGCAACGCGCCATCCGCCGCAACCAAGCCGCGGGCCTGCCGACCGGCTACCTCGATCTGCGCATGCCGGATGAGACCCGTCACTACGTGCCCAAGCTGCAGGCGATGAAAAACCTGGTGCGGGCACGAGGACAACGCCACGTGGCACTGCCCACGATCGGCAACCACCCGTTTTTCGACACCGTGCGCATCGAGCGCGACATCGATGTCGCGCTCATCGCCCGGCTGGCCGACGTCTCCGAAGCCGACTTCCACACGCTCAACCCCGCGCACAACAAACCGGTGATCATGGCGGCGGGCACACCTGAGATCTTGCTGCCGTGGGACAACGCGCTGCGCTTCACCGAACGGCTGGCGCGTCACCAGGGGCCACTGGCCAGCTGGACCGCGTGGCGCGTACCGCGCGACATGAGCCCCGCCCAGGCAGCGCAGCAGGTGGGCTGGGACGAGGCCGCGCTGCGCCAAACCAATCGCATCCCACCGCGCATGCGACTCAAAGCGGGCTCCACGATTTTGGTGCCACGCGAAGGCAAGCTCGACCGCGACGTACCCGAGCAACTCGCCGACCATGGGCAGCTGATGCTCGCGCCCGATCGGCCTGCCACCCGCACGGTCCGCATCCAGGCGCGCAAGGGCGACACCATCGCCAGCCTGGCCCAACGGCACCGGGTGCGGGCGGCGGATCTGGTGGCGTGGAACGGCTTGGCCCCGAACGCGCGCCTGCGCGCAGGCCAGACGCTGGAAATCCAGGTGCCTGTGGCGCGCCCAGCCACCCGGAACGCGACGGCGCGCACCAGTGACAAAGCCCGACGCACGCAGGCCAAGGCGCCTGCTCAGGCGCGCCCGCCCGCGACACGGGTCGCGCGTGTGCCGCAAAAATCCCGTTCGAACTGAGGTGCCACGGGGCCCGCGGTGGCCCCAAAGCCAAAGAAAAAAGGCAAGCCACCTGACTTGCCTTTGCATCCAACGATGGAGCGGGAAACGAGTCTCGAACTCGCGACCTCAACCTTGGCAAGGTTGCGCTCTACCAACTGAGCTATTC
>DYIC01000073.1 GCA_020723845.1 Hydrogenophaga sp. | reverse complement strand
AGCGCGTCAGGTACAGCGGCTGTTGCAGCTGGTGGTCGGTCTTGCGCATCTCGACTTCACCGTTGTAGCTGGTGAACTTGAGCCCCTCCAGCACCTTGGCCACTTGCACCGGATCGGTGCTCTTGGCCTTGGCCATCGCCTCGGACAGGCCACGGAAGATGTGGATGACCGAGCCCGTGTAGAAGTCGGCATTGAACTTCTGCTTGAACTCGTTTTGCCACTGCTGCATCTCGCCGCCCATGTTGTAGTGGTTGTACGAGACTTGGTACACCCGGCCTTCGGCGCTTTGGCCGAGAGCGGTCGGCGTGCCCGTCACCCCCGCGTAGTAGGTGTAGAACTTGCCCGTGAACCCCCCCTCGTTGGCCGCCTTCACCAGCAACGCCAAATCTGAGCCCCAGTTGCCGGTGATGACGGTGTCCGCCCCCGAGGCTTTGATCTTGGCGATGTAGGGGGCAAAGTCACGCACCTGCGCCAGTGGATGCAGGTCTTCGCCGACGATTTGGATGTCGGGGCGTTTGCGCGCCAGCAGCTCCTTGGCGTACTTGGCCACCTGATGACCGTGCGAGTAGTTCTGGTTGAGCAGATACACCTTCTTGATGTCGGGCTGATCCTTCATGAAGGTGGTCAGCGCCTCCATCTTCATCGAGGTGTCGGCGTCGAAGCGGAAATGCCAGTAGTTGCACTTGCTATTGGTGAAATCCGGATCGACCGCCGAGTGGTTGAGGAAGACGACTTCCTTGCCCGGGTTGCGCGCGTTGTGGCGCGCCACCGCTTCGATGAGGGCCCCAGCCACCGACGACCCGTTGCCCTGCGTGATGTAGCGGATGCCCTGGTCGATGGCTGACTGCAGGGCCGTCACGCTCTCGGCGGGGCTGAGCTTGTTGTCGAAGGGCACCACCTCCCACTTGACCCCGGCGGGGTTGTGCTTGTTGGGGCCGCTGAACTTCTCGGCAAAGAACTGAAAGCTCTTGACCTGGTTCGACCCCACCGGCGCCATCAACCCCGACAGAGGGTCGATCCAGGCGATCTTGACGGTCTGGCCCGCCAGCGGCGCCGCACCCGCGGCCGCGGCCTGATCCCGCTTGGCTTGGCGGGCGCTCTGGGCCTGGGCGAGGCCGGTCAGCGCCACACCGAACATGGCGGCCACCGCGAGGGTTTTGAAGGCGAATTTCATGCGCTTGTCTCCTTGTGTTGGCATGGTGGGGGAACGGTTTTGAGCTTAGCGGTCTGGTGCAGCGCAGCGATCAGGGAAACCCCGCAGACTTATCACCTAGGCGACTGTCCATTGGATGACACTCGAGCGGCGCGCACTCACAGTCCTGGCAACCGGTAGTCGGCCAGCATTTCGCGCAGCTTCATCTTCTGCATCTTGCCGGTCGCGCCCAGCGGGATCGCGTCCACGAACACCACGTCATCGGGAATCTGCCATTTGGCGAGCTTGCCCTCGTAGAAGGCGAGCAGCTCTTCGCGGGTGACGTCGTGTCCGGGTTTTTTGACCACGACGACGATCGGGCGCTCGTCCCACTTCGGGTGTTTGACGCCAATGCAGGCGGCCATGAGTACCGCCGGGTGCGCCATCGCGATGTTTTCCACGTCGATCGAGCTGATCCACTCGCCACCAGACTTGATGACGTCCTTGCTGCGGTCGGTGATCTGCATGTAGCCGTCCGGGTCGATGGTGGCGACGTCTCCGGTCGGGAACCAGCCGTCGATCAACGGGCTCGGTTGGCCGCTGCGGTAGTAGTCCCGGATGACCCAGGGGCCGCGCACCAACAGGTCGCCCTGGGTCTTGCCGTCCCACGGCAGTTCACGACCGTCGGCATCGACGATCTTCATGTCGATGCCAAAAATCGCGCGCCCCTGCTTGAGACGAATCTTCATTTGCTCCTCTTCGGGCAGCGACAGGTGTTTGTTCTTGAGCGTGCACAGCGTGCCCAGCGGGCTGAGCTCGGTCATGCCCCAGGCGTGCAGCACTTCCACACCGTACTGCTCCCGAAACGCTTGGATCATCGCGGGCGGGCAGGCCGAGCCGCCGATGACCGTGCGCTGCAGGTGCGGCAGCTTCAATCCGTTGGCTCCCATGTGGGTCAGCAGCATCTGCCACACTGTCGGCACGCCGGCCGCGAACGTCACCCGTTCGGCATCCAGCAGCTCGTAGACCGACTTGCCGTCGAGCTGGGCGCCCGGAAACACCAGCTTGCAGCCGACCGCCGCTGCCGAATACGGGATGCCCCACGCGTTGACGTGAAACATCGGCACCACCGGCAGCACGCAATCGCGCGCGCTCAGGCACATCACGTCCGGTAGTGCCGACGCGTAGGCGTGCAGGATGGTCGACTTGTGGCTGTACAGGGCAGCCTTGGGGTTGCCGGTGGTGCCACTGGTGTAGCACATGCTGCTGGCCGTCTCGTCCGAAAAGCGCGGCCAATCGTAGCGGGTGGGATACCCGGCGATCCAGGACTCGTAGCCGATCAGATTGGGAATGCTGCCCTCGGCGGTGAGTCGCGCCAGATGCTCGTCGTCGCACAGCGCCACCCAACGCTGCACGGTCGGGCAATGGGCGTGGATCGCTTTGATGATGGGCCAAAAAGTCGTATCGAACGCCAGCACGCGGTCTTCGGCGTGGTTGACGATCCACGCAATCTGATCGGGCAACAACCGCGGGTTGATCGTGTGCAGCACGCGCCCCGAGCCGCTGACCCCGTAGTACATCTCGAAATGGCGGTAGCCGTTCCACGCCAACGTGGCCACGCGCTCGCCCTGCTCCAGCCCCATGGCGTCGAGCGCCTGCGCCAGTTGCCGCGCGCGCGCCGCCGCCTGCGCGTAGGTCGTGCGATGGATGTCGCCCTCCACGCGCCGCGAGACGATTTCCACGTCGCCGTGGTGGCGTGCCGCGTGTTCGATCAAATCCGAAATCAGCAGGGGTCGTTCTTGCATCAGGCCCAGCATTGGGAGCACTCCTCTTTTCGAATGGGATGGGAAACGGCCGTCCGCGACGACCGACTCCGCTAAGCTTACGACTATGGCAAGTCCCATCCAACGTCGTCATCCTGACAAACCCGAGGTCACGGGTCCATTTGTCGCCCACTCGACAGCCGGTACCGTGCCCCATTTGTCCCACTTGCGTCGATCATGACCCTCGACAGCCGAACGCCCGCGCGTGTCTTTTTGTCCCAGCAGCCCTGGTTCGGCAGTATGGACCCAAGCCTGCGCGAGACCCTGATCAACGACATGCTATTGCAGCGCGCCAGCCGCGGCGAGTTGCTGGTCCGCCGGGGCACACCGGTCGATGCCTGGTGGGCGGTGTTGTCCGGCATGGCCAAGCTGCAGACCGAAGGGCGGGATGGCCGTGTCTCTGCCTTCCTGGGTGTCCCGGCCGGCGACTGGTTTGGCGAAGGCACGGTCCTCAACGGCGGCCCGTGGCGGTACGACGTGGTGGCCTTGCGCGACACCACGCTGATCGGCCTGCCGCTGGCGCACTTTCACCATCTCTACCAAACGCATCTACCGTTCAACCACTACCTGATCGCGCGCCTGAACCTGAGGCTGGGGCAAGCCATGACGGCCATCGAAGCCGGTCGGCTGCGCACCCCCGAAGAGCGCGTGGCGCAGTACCTGGTCATGTTCCTGGGCTCGGGGATGCGCAAGATCACCCTGACGCAGGAGGATTTCGGCCACCTGACCGGCTTGTCGCGGCAGACGGTCAACCGTGTGCTCAAGGCGTTGGAAGCCAAGGGCTGGATCTCGCTCGAGTTCAGCCGCATCGAGGTGTTACAGCCCGACGCACTCCAAGCCCTGCTGAACCGCCGCTGAACCCCTGTGCACGACAAGGGTGTCGCGCGCGTTGAACAATTCATCCATGTCGTTTCCGATCGAAAAATCCGATGCCGAGTGGCGCGCCTTGCTCACCGAAAAGATCGCACGCGGCGACGCCGAGCCCCTGGCCTTCGACGTCACCCGCCGCGCTGCGACCGAACCGCCCTTCACAGGACGCTATGAATCGTGGTGGCAGCCTGGCCGCTACCACTGCATCGCCTGTGGAGCGCACCTGTTCGACAGCGACACCAAGTTCGACGCCGGTTGCGGCTGGCCCAGTTTCTGGCAGGCGCGCCCCGGCGCCATCGTCGAGCGCACCGACCGCAGCCACGGCATGGTGCGCACCGAAACCCTGTGCGCCGGCTGTGGGGCGCACCTGGGCCACGTGTTCGACGATGGGCCACCGCCCACGGGCTTGCGTTTTTGCATGAATTCGGCGGCCCTGCAGTGGCACCCGCTATGACGCGCGCTGCACCGATAATCCGGGCATGCGCCTGTTGATCGACTTCTTCCCCATCGCCCTCTTCTTTCTCGCCTACCAGTGGCAGGGCATCTACGCGGCCACCGCCGTGCTGATGGCCGCCACGGTGGTGCAGATGGGCCTGATCTATGCCATCGACCGTCGTCTGCAAGCGGTGCAAAAAATCACGCTGCTGCTGGTGCTGGTGTTCGGCGCGCTCACGCTGCTTCTACACGACGATCGCTTCATCAAGTGGAAGCCCACCGTGTTGTACGGCGCCATCGCGCTGGCGCTGGCCGCCGCGCTGTGGGGCTGGAAGAAGAACGTGCTGCAACTGCTGCTGGGCAGCCAGCTGCAGTTGCCGACCCACGTTTGGTCGCGGCTGACGCAGGCTTGGATCGGCTACTGCCTGTTCATGGCCGCCCTCAACGCCTACGTCGCGGCGTTTTACTCCACCGATGCCTGGGTGGACTTCAAGCTCTGGGGTTATATCTTCCCCGTGCTGTTCTTGGTCGGGCAGGGGTTCTACGTCGCGCGCCATCTGAAGGATGACACACCATGACGACAGACACGGATGGGACCACGACCCAGGCGATCGAGCAGCTGCTGCGCCACGCGCTGCAGCCCACGCGGCTGGAGGTGATCGACGAGAGCGCTGCCCACGCCGGGCATGCGGGCGCGAATGGTCGGGGACAAGGCACGCACTTTCGCGTACGCATCGCCGCGCCGGCGCTGGAGGGCCGCAGCCGCGTCACCGCCCACCGACTTGTGTATGATGCACTGCAACCGGCGTTCGACGCCGGCTTGCACGCGCTGGCCATCGAGGTGCTGCACGAGTAACGGTAGCCGGCGACACGCAACGTCTTTCCCCTCGGTTTTTTCGGACACATCCCTCCCATGAATATCCTGTTGTCGCGCGTGGCCGTCGCCGCGTGTCTGGCGGCTGGCCTGGTCCTGCCAGCGCACGCCCAAAATCTCGCCATCGTCAACGGCAAGCCCGTCCCCTCGGCCCGCCTCAAGGCGCTCGAGCAGCAGGTCGCCCGCTCGGGACGCCCCATCGACGACAACGTGCGCCAACAGTTGCGCGAAGAGGCCATCCTGCGTGAGATCTTCGTGCAAGAAGCCGAGCGGCGCGGCCTGCGCGCGTCGCCGGAGGTCAAGGCCCAGCTCGAACTGGCCACCCAGACCATCCTGATCCGCGAGCTGTTTGCCGACCAGCAACGCCGCCATCCCGTCACCGAAGCGGAGCTGCGCGCCGAGTATGACCGCATTGCCCAAGCCATGGGGCAGGAGTACCGCGTCCGCCACATCTTGGTCGAGAGCAAGGAAGCGGCTGAAGCGGTGCTCGCCGAGCTGGCCAAGGGCGCCAAGTTCGAGGACCTGGCGGCCAAACGCTCCAAGGACCCGGGGTCGGCCAAGCGGGGTGGAGATCTGGACTGGGCAACGCCCGATGCGTTCGTGCCGGAGTTTGGTCAGGCGATGGCCAAGTTGGGCAAGGGCGAGACGACCCGCGAGCCGGTGCAGACCCAGTTCGGCTGGCACATCATCCGCGTCGATGACGTGAGAGCCGCGCAAGTACCCCCGTTCGAGGACGTCAAACCTCAGATCGAGCAGCAGCTGCAGCAGCAAAAACTCGCGCAGTTCCAAGAAGAGCTGCGCAAGAAAGCCAAGATCCAGTAAGCGATCGGCCGGGCGGGCACCCGGGAGTCCGCCGCGGGCTCAACGCCGGCCGTCTGCCGCTGCGTCGGCGTCCCCGTCCCCAGCGCTGCTCGGCAGCAGTGCCAGCGGCGCTTGGGTGACGGGCGCCAGCCCGTAGAGCACCGAAGCCGCAACGGCCGCCGGTGCGTCGATCCCCAGTGGCACCAGCACCGCGACGGCGGCGGCCTCGCGCGTACCCCAGCCACCAAAGCTCACCGGTAGTGTGGCCAGTACGAAGATCGGCACCGCGGCCAGCGCCACACCCGCCCACGGCAGGGGCGCGCCCACCGCATGCAGCCCTGCAAACAGCGTGGTGACACTGGCGGCCTGCACGGCCAAAGAACCCACGAGCTGCTGCCCCCAGTGACGCGCCGGCGCATGTGTGGCGAGTTGCCGCCACCAGCGCCACGCGGGCCGCTGCAGCTGCGCCCAGTACATGCCATGGCTGGCACTGACACGCAACACCACGTACGGTGACAGCGCCATGGCCACGGCCAGCGCGGCCGCCACGACAACCACCACCGGCAAAAAGCCCGACAACCCTAAGGCGTGCAGCGCCCTTTGCAGCCCATCGCCGTGCCCGCTGATGCTACCCACGACCAGCGCCAGGCATCCCAGCAGCCCCAACCCCCACAGGCCACTGAGGCGATCCAGCACGACCGACACGCCGGCCTCCAGCACCGGCACACCGCGCCGGTGCAGGCTCCAGGCGCGCAGCATGTCGCCCCCTAGCACCGCCCCGGGCAACACCACGTTGGCCGCCACGCCCCGAAAGTACACCAGCAGCGCCCAGCGCAGGGGTACCTCGAAGCCTAGCCAGCGTACCCCCGCACGCCAGCGCCAGGCCGACAGCGCGTTGGCCGCGGCGCTGCTGAGCAGCCCGGCCAACAGCCAGCCGCCATCGGCCCGCTGCAACTCGGCCCACACGCGCTCGGGCTCCACCCACCACAGCACCGCCGCCAGCAGCGCCAGCGCGGCCGCCAGCCGCCATGGGCGCCGCCCCTGCGGGCGAGCCGTGCCCCGGGTTGGGCCCAGGCTCATGGCTGCGTGGCAGTCCCGGGGTGAGCGGGCGGCAACCCCCGGGTGTGGTACTGGGGACGGCCCGACCCCTCGTGGTAGATGCGAATGAGTAACTCACCCGTCAGGCCCGCCACGATGAGCTGCGCCCCCATCAGCACCAGCATCACCCCGGCGATGAGCAGCGGGCGACCGCCAATATCCTCGCCTGCCAGTTTGACCGCGAGCAGATACCCGAGGATCACCACCCCGGGCGTCATGAGCCACAGGCCCAGCCCACCAAAGGCGTGCAGAGGTCGCTGCCGGTAGCGCAAAAAGAACACGATCAACACCAGGTCCAGAATGACGCGGAAGGTGCGATCGATGCCATACTTGGACTGTCCGCGCGTGCGCGCGTGGTGGCGCACCGGCACTTCCACGATGCGCGCGCCGGCTTCGCGCGCCAGCGATGGGATGAAGCGGTGCAACTCGCCGTAGAGCCGGATGCGCTCGATGATCTCGCGCCGATACGCCTTGAGCGCGCAACCGTAGTCGTGCAGACGGACCCCCGTGGCCCAGGAAATCAGCCGGTTGGCCAGCACCGAAGGCAGGCGGCGCGACAACGCCTTGTCCTGACGCTGCTGGCGCCAGCCCGAGATCATGTCCACCGACGGATCGGACTCCAACCGCTCGATGAGCGCGGGAATGTCCAGCGGGTCGTTTTGCAAATCCCCGTCCAGCGTGACGATGTAGCGGCCCCGCGCGCGCTCGAACCCGGCCTGCAGTGCCGTCGATTGACCGTAGTTGCGCGCCAGGAAGACCGGGTGCAGCCACGGCGTCGTCGCCGCCAGCTCGGCCAGGATGGCGGGGCTGGCGTCACGCGAGCCGTCATCCACGCAGATCAGCTCGAAGGTCCAGCGTGTGGGCCCGAGCGCCTCGCCCACCCGCGCCACCAGCTCACGTAGGTTGTCCTCTTCGTGATAGACCGGGATGACGACCGAGATGTCTGGGGCTGCCTCGGCGCGAGGCGCAGGGCGGGTGGGAGCGCTGGTGGGAGCTGGCGTCATGGTGATGGGGCACGAAAAAGCCGGGCAGGCGGCTGATCCGCCCTACCCGGCTGGCATTGTAGTCA
>DYIC01000072.1 GCA_020723845.1 Hydrogenophaga sp. | reverse complement strand
GCTGAGACCATGCCCGCTCCTGCGCCGGCGAGCGCCGGGGCCGACCTGCTGGAGGTCGCCGGCCATGTGGCGGCCGAGCTGGTGCGCGCACTCGATGACGGCCGCATCAGCGAGCGTGAGGCCGAGCACATCTCTCAGGTGCTCGCACGGCTCGACACAGCCGTGATGCGCCTGCGGAGGGCACTCCATGCGACATGAGGCTGTAGCGGGCGCGGCCCCCGCCTGGCCTGTCGCGGATGCCAGCCTCCCGTCCGCAAAAGGCACCGCCGCGCCCGCTGCTTTTATCCCCACCAGGGCCTTAGCGGCCCGCCTCGGGGTCTCGTCACGAACCGCGCTCCGGTGGCTCCTCGCTGCCGGAGCGCCCTTAATCCGGCCGAGCAAGCGGACGGTACTAGTCCCGGCTGCGTGGGTCGACGCCTGGCTCGCGTCGCGGATGGAGGTGCCGTCACGAGTTGAGCTGCGGCCTGACCCGCCGCGTCCTGCGGCTAGACCCCACCGCCTGCCGACCGTCCTGCGCGCGGCCAGGCGCGCACTTGGGGAGGAGCTATGACCGGGATGCGTCCAGACGCATGTGTGAGGAGGCTCTGGAAGGTCACCACAGAGTGGCCGCGCATTCTCCTCGATGCGGCAAGCTGCATAGGTATCACCGAGCAGCGGCTAGTGCGAGCCGCGAAGGGGAGCCAGCAAGATATCGAGGCCCTTGAGCGGAGCATCCGGTGGGCGCAGCAGACAGCCCGACGGATGGCCTTCCTGGCGGAGATGCTCGCGCATGTCGCCCACATCGTCGCCGAGGATTCCGCGTATTACCAGGCGAAGCTGCACAAACTGGCCCACACCTGTAAGGAAATGATCGAACTCAGCAAAAACGGCGAGAAATGCAGCTCGTAGCCCAGCCTTGGAGCCGGATCACCGCGCTCGCCGAAAGGAGCGAGCCGGCGCAACTGCGGATCAAGGACTATCTCGCCGGGTACGTCGGGTACATGGGCGCGCGCGTCAGCCTGCTCACCGCCGATGGCTGGCGCGCGGTCTCGGAGCGGCTGGAGGTCCTGGATCGCTACTGGGTCGCCGATGCCATGGTCGGCGACCTGGTCCGCACGCTTATCAGGTGGAATAGACCGTACTGGCGCTGGTGGATCGAGGAGCGATACGGCGTCCTTGATGAAGATGGCAAGCTGATCGCCCTTAAGCCGGCGCAAGCCCGGCAGTACATCACCCTGCGAAGGGAGTTTTTGCGTCGCCTACAGGCCGGCGAAGGAGGACACCATGCCTAGAGGAGAGGAGCATCTTGCGATTGTCGCTGCGCCTGAGGCGCCGCCTCCGGCGCAGATCCAGGCCGTGGACGACCCTGAGGCCATGCTGGCCGCTGGGGCCAAGAAGGCGGCAGCTCTCCGCAAGGTTGTGGAGCAGGCTGGCTTAGCCCTCGATCTCGGCGGCAAGCGGTACGTCCGGGTCGAGGGATGGACCTCGCTCGCGGCGCTCATGGGTGCCGTCGTGCGCGAGGTTGAGGTCACGGAGCGTGACGGTGCCTACACGGCCGTTGTGGAGCTTGTGCGGCTCTCCGACGGCCTTGTCCTGTCGCGCGCCTCGGCCGAGTGCGGGCACGATGAGGAGGCCTGGGCCAAGAGGCCGCCATACGCCAGGCGGTCGATGGCCATCACCCGCGCTGCGGGCAAGGTCTGCCGGCTGGCCTACTCCTGGGTGATGGCGTTGGCCGGCTATGAGCCTACGCCGGCCGAGGAGATCGTAGACCTCCAGCAACCCACCAAGGCGCAGGCTGCGCCACAGACACAAGCGGCCACGTCAGGCCGCCATCCACAGCCCGCCGACGCCAAGATTACCGACGGACAAGTCCGGCTCATCCGCGCCCGCATCCTCGCCGCCAAGCTCGAGATGGAACCGGCCGTCAACCGGATCAAAGAGCGCTTCCAGGTGCAGCACCTTGGCGACCTGACCCGCGCCCAGCTTGAGGAGGTCCTGGGCCTCATCGAGGAGTGGGGCAAGGGCGGGGATCGCCTGCTCTAAGGAGGCCATATGTGGCTCGCCATCGTTACATGGCTCGTTTTTGCGGTGGCTGCAGCCTGCGCCGCCTGGATCGCACTCGCCAGCGGCGATACCAGCGCCTGCTGGGGGTGTGGGCATGAGTTTGGTCCGCATGAGGAGATCCACGTGGAGGCTACGTTGCCATTGAGGGCCTATTGCCATCGGTGCTGGATGCGCCGGGAGGTGGCGCATGGCGTTCGTTAAGTTGTCGTCACGACTACTTGATTCTTCGCTGTGGCTCTACGACCACGATGTTCTGCGGGTGTTCATCTTCCTCCTACTTAAGGCCGACGCGCAAGGTGTGTGCTCAGTGACCATTCCCGCGATCGCCCACCAGTGCATGGTGCCTATTCAGCGCGTGCGCGAGATCCTCGATGTCCTGGCGTCCCCTGACGAGGACTCGCGTACAGCTGAGCACGATGGGCGGCGCATCCTAGTCGAGCGCGGGCCCGAAATGCGGATCATCATCCTCAACTACAAGAAGTACAGGGAGATGGACTACACAGCTGCCGAGCGTCAACGTCGGCGGCGCCAGGCGCTGAAGGGAGCGTCACGCCGTGACACCGTGACGTCACGCCGTGACATCGTGACTGTCACGCAAGCAGAAGCAGAAGCAGAAGCAGAAGCAGAAGCAGATACAGAAGACTACCGTCCAGATGGAGAGACAGATACTTGCGGCGCGACATCTGACGATGTCGCTCCGCCCGCTCCAGCGGATGACGCTGCGCTATTCAGCGAAGAGGGCAAAACGCTTAACACCCGGAAGACGCTGCCAGCTCCGGACGAGGTAGTGGGTCTGTACAACCGCATTCTCGGCGGGGTCCTGCCCACTGTGATGAAACTCACCGAGCAGAGGAGACGACGAATCAAAGCGCGAACGAAGGACCTCTTGCCTACGCTGGAGCACTGGAGAACGTTCTTCGAGGCTGTAAAAGCATCGCCATTCCTGCTGGGGGAGAACCCGCGGCGGTGGCGTTGTACGTTCGACTGGCTTCTGTCGGAAGGAGCTACCGCCAGGGTACTGGAGGGCGCTTACAGGTCGCGGCGCGAGGTCCCGCCACCACCACCGCCGGCAGAAGCGCCTAAATCCAAGGCCGTCCCATGCCCGGTGTGCAAACAAACACTGACCCTCGGCGGTCCATGCCGCCGGTGCGCGGAGAAAGGAGAGGCAAATGCGGTGCAGGTGCGGTAAGGAACTGCGCGAGTTTCACCTACTGTGCAAGGCCTGCGCAGACAAGGAGCCTATGCGCCGCTGCGAGGAGTGCGGCGGCGCGACCAAGCTCACGCTCTGCGAGGAGTGCCAGCTTCGGCTCTTCGGCGAGGTCCTCATTGCGGAGGACCTCACGGCTGCTGGCTGGGTCTGGCAGCTCGCTGCGGAGGAAGAACCCGAGGCCGTGGCGGAGGCGGCAAATGCCTGAGACCTTCTTCCTGACCCTGCCCTGGCCGCCTTCGGTCAATCATCTGTGGCGGCGATCGCGGCGCGGCGTGTTCAAATCGCGGACAGCCCGCGACTATGAGCAGCTAGTCTTGGCGGCATGGCAAGAGGCTGGACGGCCGCGCATCACGGACGGCGATCTTGCCGTGACGATCGTGGCTACGCCGCCTGACCGCCGTCGGCGCGACCTGGACAACCTCGTGAAAGCTGTGCTCGACGCGCTCGTCCGCGCGGGAGCGATGTCGGACGACTCGCACGTGGCGGAGCTGCATGTCGAGCGGCGCGACCCGCGACCGGAGGCGCCATGCATCGCGGTCACCGCTGAGCGCATTGGAGGTGGACATGCTCGCTGAAATTGCAATCGTGTACGCCTTCGGGGGGTCGATCTTGGCCCCGCTGCCAGCGGAGCGTGTGCTGGCGCTTGAGCCCGCCTGGCTCACGGTCCCAAGCGGCTGGGCCTTGCAGGTGACCCTCCAGGATGGTGATGTCATCTGCGCGGAGTCCGGCGCTACCCGCGAGTGCGCAATGGCCAGGCTCGGCAGGGTGCCCTTCTCCGGCCTGGTCGTGGAGGTCCGGGGGCCCGCGCGGTGGGAGCTCTTGGCTTGCTCTCGCGGTAGCCGCAAGGGTCGTGCCTACGTGTTGGACGACCCCGGCTACGCGGTTGCCTACCATGTGGTTGCCCATGAGCCGCCGCAAGGGCGTTGTTGGTGGGATGCGTGGTGTGTTGCTGCTGGCGGAGGCAAGCCATGATTGGAGGTGTCCATGCTGACCGACGATGAGCGGATAGTGCTTCGGGCTCTCGCGGAGGTGGCTGACCTGTGGGCCTTCGAGGATGGGCCGAGTTACGTGCATTTCTGGCAACTGGAGGAGATGACCGGCCTTTCGAAGGCAGCTGTGCGGCGGGCATGCCGGGGACTGCGGGCAAAGGGCCTGGCGGCATACGCCAAGGCCCTGTTCTGCTCTTGGGACGGCACGCTCGCAGGGTCCGGCTATGCGATCACCAAGGCCTGGTATGAGCTGCTGGTGAGGACTACAGGAGGTGGCGACGATGCTCGGTGAGTCGCCGTACGAGCGGTACCGGCGCGATCCGTACCTCCGGCTTTGGCTGGCGGTGCTTGCGGATTCGGTGCGGGTGGTGAAGGAGGAGCCGGAGCCTGCGCTTTCGGCGACTGACCTGGAGATCGAGCACTATTGCTGGACCGTCGGATATGACGCGTTTTGGCTGCTCACCTACGGGCCGCGGCTGGCGCGGATGCTGGACGAGCTCGGGTTCCGCGTTTCCGCGCGCCAGGTAGCGGACTTCGGCTTTCTGGCCGCCTCAAAAGCGCTGCGATGGCAGTCCTTCATGCGGCAGAGGAGAGTGCGGTGATGACGGTGCGAGCCAGTGGACTAGCGAGCCCCAGTTGGCAGGCGCGAGCCACTAAACCGGTGAGACCCAGTGCGGCGGCGCGAGCCATTGACGAGGTGAGACCACCGTCTGCGTGCGCTCGCTGTGACCAAGCCAGCCCCGCCAGCCTAGAACCCGAGAGACCCGAAAAAAGCGGCAGCGGGGGCTGGGAAAGAAGGATCGGGACGATTTTGGCCTCTTTTTCCCGTTGACCCTGCGGCGCAAGGGTAAATGCGCCGAAACGGAGACGGACCTATGGCAACAGCAGCGTTGGAACTTAGTGAAACGGCAGTGGCGCGGCGTTTAACCGCCGACATTCGACTGACCGCGCGCGATCTGAGCATGCGGTCGGCGAGGTACCTGGTAGACCTGTACTACCAGCTCCAAAAGCTCAGGATCGCGACCGATGCGATGGTCAGATCGGCGGCTGAGGGGGAAAGCACCGGCGCTCTTGCGGCGATGAGCGACCTGGTGCGCGGCGCTGAGGAGCGCGCAAAAGTCGCGTTGGGCGAATGGTCGCTTTCACATCCGCTTGGCCGGTGGGCGAGGCAGTTCCGTGGCATCGGGCCGGTGATCGCGGCCGGGCTGATTGCGCATACCTGGGAGTACGATTTCCGGACGGTGTCCTCGCTCTGGCGCTTTGCTGGCCTTGACCCGACGCGGACCTGGGAGCGTGGCGAGAAGCGCCCGTGGAACGCTAAGTTGAAGACTCTGCTTGTCTTCCGCTTGGGCGAAAGCTTCGTCAAGCAGCAAAGTAAGCCCAGTTTTTACGGCCAATTGTTTGCGCAAAGAAAAGCCCGCGAGTGGAGGCGGAACCTCAACGGCGAGTACAAGGATTTGGCGCTGGAAAACGCCAAGCGCGTGGGCAAGGGCACGATCGCGTGGAAGTGGAACAGCGGCCTTGTCGATCCTGACTGGGCCCGCGAGCGTGCGGCTGGCGGGCATGGGATGGAGGCTCCACCGAAGGCCGCCGAGGGCAAGGGCCTGCCGATGCTGTCGCCGGCGCACATCCACGCGCGCGCCCGGCGGTGGGTGGCCAAATGCTTTGCCGCGCACCTGTGGGAGATGACCTACCGGCTCAAGCACAACGGTGAAAAGCCGCCGAGACCGTACATCTTCGACGTGGGCGGGCATGCGTCGGCACACTTCATCCCGTGCCCGGAGCGGGAGATCAACGGCGATGGGGATCCTACTGATTTCGAGGAGTGAACTGAAACGCCGGGCCGGCCTGGATGACGCGACGCTCAACGTGCGGCTCGCCGAGTACGGCTACGAGCGCGAGCACCTCATCCCGTGGTCGGTGGCCGCGGAGATCCTGGGCGGCGATCCCGATGAGGCGCCGCCCAGGAAGGCGAGGCAACCGGCCGCACCGGCCGAGAAGGCGGCTCTCCGCGTCCGCGATGGGCAGCGGCTCCAGGCGCTGATGGCGTCTCTACGGCGTCGATACGACGAGCACGCTGCAGATCTCATCCGGCAAATTGCGGAGCTCCGATCCGAGGTCTTGCGCCTCCGGCGCCTTCTGGCGGAGGAGCGCGAGCGATGTGGCTCCCGCGCAGGCTCGTTTTGATGCTGGCGCGCGCACTGGGCATCCGGCCACGGCTGGGGCCTGACGTCCGGCCTGGTCTGGCGATCGCGGCGATTGAGGCGATGCTGGCTACTGAGGCTCCAGGGCGGTCTCTCGACGGTGGAGGCCGCCCTGCGGGCATGTGGTCGGAGCCGGAGTGGCTGCTCCGACGGGCGACGCTGGCGCAGTGCGCGGCGATCGCTCCGGATGTTGTGGCGCATTGCCGTCTTGTCCGTAAGGCGTACGAGCTGGAGCGCGAGCTCCAGTGCGAGCGGCTCATGGCCATGCGGCAGCAGCGTCGGCCACAGGTCGGTGCGCTGGTCCGGGAGCTCGAGGACCTCACCAGGCAGGCGCGGCGGATCGAGCGTAGTCCGGGATATGCATCGCAGCTCATGGCCCTTTGCGAGCGGCTTTCGATGGCCGCGAGGGATGATCCCGGCTTCCGGGCGTGGCTGGGGAGACTGCGATAAGCCAGGGAGGAGGAGCGTACCGGCGGGAAGGTGCGAGCCATCGGACTTGTGAGACCCAGCTTCGCGGCGCGAGCCATAGGGTTTGCGGGCCCCATAAGATCAGCGCGAGCCTGAGAACGCGCGTGGCCCGAAAGGCGCGAGCGAGCCTGGAGTAGGGAGCGGCCCACTATGGTAGCGCGAGCCGTGGCTCGAGTGAGACCCATGCGGCCCGCGAGAGCCAGGAAGACATTGCGGCCCGCTTTGGCAGCGCGGCTGCTTATCATCCGTCGCGTGGATAAGGTACAGCCGAGCAAGGAGTGAGGCCCGCTTCCCAGGCGCGAGTCGCTGCGTCTGCGTGACCCATAAGACTCGCACGAGCCAGCCCCAGTGAGCGGCCCAGTACCCGCGCGCGTGTCATCGAAGGAACCTGTGGGACCTGTCGGAAACATGCACCTGACAGCAAGTTGGTGTCTGCTAGCATGTTACCAGCCAGGAGCCTGCCCAGACCCGAGGTCCCAGTGCGAGCCACGCCAAACGCGAGACCCACTTTGCGCGCGCGAGTCATAGAGCACGAGCGGCCCAACAGCACCGCGCGAGCCATTAGGTACGTGAGTTCCAGGCCCGCCGCGCGAGCCATTTCCGAGGCGTGACCCGAGCGTCGCGCGCGCGAGTCGCCGCTGGGGTGAGGCCCGCATGGCCGGTGCGAGCCTGGAAGCGGGAGCGGTCCGAACAACCTGTGCGAGCCGAGGAAGAGGAGCAGCCCAAACGCCCAGCGCGAGCCGAAAAAAGCGAGCGGCCCGCAGCTAGTGAGCGAGCCAACGGAGGGGGCGTAGCCCAGCTAGCCGGTGCGAGCCATAGGTCCGGCGCGGCCCAGTACAACTGCGCGCAAATCTGATGCCTAGACTGGCGAGAGCATGCGGGCACCTGGGGTGCCCACGGGAGGCCCTCTCGGGCCACGGATACTGTGCGGAGCATCTCCGCCGCCCCCGGTACGAGGCCCCCAGGTCGCCTGCTCCATGGGGCCTGCAGGCGTGGCGCCGCCTGTCCGCCGCCTACCTGGCAGCCCATCCGGTCTGCGAGCGGTGCGGCGAGGCGCTGGCGAGGGTGGTCCACCACCGCCAGGCGCTCCGGCTCGGCGGTCCACTACTGCCAGGCTGGGATGGGCTGGAGGCGCTGTGCCCTGCGTGTCACGGATTGGTCACAAGAGCCGAGCGGCGCGGTGACAACGATTCGCAAAGGGGTAGGGGGCAAAAAGACTAGGCAACTTAAAGGCTGCGAGCGCATTCGAGCCCA
>DYIC01000006.1:58841-61095 GCA_020723845.1 Hydrogenophaga sp. | reverse complement strand
CCCCCTTCGCGGATGTCGCGGAAGGTCTGGATGCCGATGGGGAGTTTGCGACGGGGGCTGCGGGCGTACATCCGGCCAGACCTCTCAAGCCACGGGCACGCGAGGCGTGCGGCGCCGCTCCGGCCCCTGGTAACGACTCGGATCACCCGCACCGCGCACGGCGGCCGGCTGCAACGGCGGGTGCTCGCCCGCAGCGTCGCCCGCCAGACGAAAACCCGCCACCATCTCGCGCAGCCGGTGCGCCTGCTCACGCAGGCGCTGTGCCGCCTGGGCGCTATCGCCCACCAGCTGGGCGTTTTGCTGCGCCATGCCGTCGAGCTGCACGATGGCGTCGTTGACCTGTACCAGTGCCTGGGTCTGCTCCTGCGTGGCGTGCGTGATATCGCGCACGAACGTCGATACCTGCTCGGCGTGCGCGACGATGTCGCGCAGCGTGGCCCCCCGCCTGATGGACGAGCTGGGTGCCGGCGGCAACCTTTTCGGTGCTGTCACCAATGAGCGCCTTGATCTCGCGCGCGGCCTGACCCGAACGCTGGGCGAGTGCCCGCGCCTCGCCCGCCACGACGGCAAAACCACGCCCGGCCTCGCCCGCTCGCGCGGCTTCCACCGCCGCGTTGAGCGCGAGGATATTGGTCTGAAACGCGATGCTGTCGATGACGGTGGTGATGTCGTGGATGCGCTGGCTGGCGGCCTGGATGGCGTCCATGGTGGCCACGACGTTTTGCACTTCCGTGCCGCCGCGCTCGGCCACTTCGGCGTTGCGCCGGGCCAGCTCGATGGCGGCGCGCGCGGCGTCGTTGGACGACTGCACCGCCGCGGTGATTTCTTCGAGGCTGGCGGCGGTTTGCTGCAGGTGTCCGGCGGTGTCCTCCGTGCGCTGGCGCAGGTCGGCACTGCCGCTGGCCACGCCATCGCTGGTGTGCTGGATGCGCTGCGCGGTGTCGCGCACCGCGCCCACCGTGCGCGCCAGGGCGTCCTGCATGTCGTGCAGGCTGCGCAGCAGTTGCGTCAGCTCGTCGGCGCCAGTGGTGTCGGTGCGGGTGGCCAGGTCACCGCGGGCGATCGCCACCGCCAGCGCTTCGGCCTGCTGCACCGGTTGCACGATGCTGCGCAGGTTGGCCAGCGTGGTGGGCACGACGATGAGCAGTGACACCCCCAGCGCGATGCCCACGGCCCACAGCGCCTGGCGGCGGATGTGCTCGCCGTGGTCGGTGAGCTGAATCATCTGTTGCGCAAACGCCTCGTTGGCGTCTTGCGCGTTTTGCGCAGCCACCGTCCAAGCCAGCGTCAGCGCCTCGTGCTGGGCGATTTGCATGTGGTGCACCGCCCATACACCCACCGCGGCCATACCCAGCAGCAGCGCGAGTACCACGCCGATCGCGCCCAGCATCCGGGTGCGCACCCGCCACGCCCGCATGAAGTATTGCAAAAAGTCGAGCATGAGAGATTCCCGGGAAAACGGCGACGACGGGCCGATGTCAGGCGTCGGTCAGCCCCATGTCGGGGTGCGTGACCAGCGCCTCGATGTCCATGACGATGAGCATGCGCTCGTTGACGGTGGCAATGCCGGTGATGAAGGCGGTGTCCACGGTGCCAGAGGCCATCTCGGGGGCGGAGCGGATCTGCTCGCGCGCGAGTTCGATCACGTCGGAGACCGAGTCCACCACCACGCCCACCACGCGCCCTTTGACGTTGAGCACGATGACCACGGTGAGGTTGTTGTAGTCGACCCGCTCGCAGCCGAGCTTGATGCGCAGATCGACCACCGGCACGATGACGCCGCGCAGATTGACCACACCCAGGATGTGCGAGGGGGCGTTGGCGATGCGGGTGGGTGGCTCGAAGGAACGGATTTCCTGCACACGCAGGATGTCGATACCGTACTCTTCCGCCCCCAAGCGGAAGGTCAGAAACTCGGCATGGGTGCGTGCCGACGCATCGACACCGGCAGCAGTCGGAGTGGCAACAGCGGACATGAGGACTCCTCACGGACAGGGAGACGGCCCACCCGGGCGCGCCGCGCACACGCCCGTGACCCGTCCCGGAAAAAGGATGGCAGGCGCACAGTATCGGCCAAAAATGCCCTGTTTGGCCATCGGAAAAACGCGCAAAGGCACGCCACGTGGTGCAAACACCCGAAAAGCCGACACAATGCCGCACTGGCGCATGCCCCGGGCCCACCCGTTCGCGTACGAACCGTCCATCGTCCACCGCCCATGCCACCCTCACCACCACGCCCTGCCCGCCGCGCGCC
>DYIC01000006.1:45167-58741 GCA_020723845.1 Hydrogenophaga sp. | reverse complement strand
TTCAGTGCCCCTCGAAGCTGACCAGCGTGAACAGCGGCAGTCCGGCGGCCTGTAGGCGCTCGAGGCCGCCCAGCTCGGGCAGAGCGACGATGGCCGCCCCTTCCATCACGGTGGCACCGAGTTTTTCGAGCAGTTTTTTGCCCGCCATCATGGTGCCGCCGGTGGCGATCAGGTCGTCGATCAGCAGCACCCGGTCGCCCGCGCGCACGGCGTCGGTGTGCAGCTCGACGGTGGCGCTGCCGTACTCCAGCTCGTACGTTTCTTCGACGGTGGTGAAGGGCAGCTTGCCTTTTTTTCGGATTGGCACGAAGCCCACGCCCAGCTCGTAGGCCAGCACCGAGCCGATGATGAAGCCACGCGCATCGAGCCCGGCCACCACGTCGGGGCGCAGGTGCCGGTCCATATAGCGGTGCACGAAGGTGTCGATGAGCACGCGAAAGACTTTGGGATCCTGCAGCAGCGGCGTGATGTCGCGAAACTGCACGCCGGGCGCCGGCCAGTCGGGGACGGTGCGGATGTGGGCTTTGAGGTAGGCGGAGGTATCCATGGCAGCGCGATTATCCCGCCAGTAGCTTGGCTTCGGCCAGCGTCAGCGGCTCGGGCGGCCCGTACAGCACGATGGCGTCGCCGCCCTGCAGGAGCAGGCCGTCGTCCGGTGCGACGCGGCGGCCGTCGGCACGACGTACGCTCACCACGGTCACGCCCATGGCGTGTAGCCCCAAGTCGCCCAGTGCGCGCCCGATGGTGGGGCCGCCCGCGGGCAGCACCACGGTACGCAGGCGCGCTTGCTGGCGCTCGTCCTCGGTCTCGTCGTCGTCGCCGCCGTGAAAGTAACCGCGCAACAGGTCGTAGCGCGCGGCGCGTTGCTCCTGCACCAGCCGCACCACGCGCCGCAGCGGCACGCCCACCAGCGCCAGTGCATGGCTGGCCAGCATCAGGCTGGCCTCCAACGTCTCGGGCACCACTTCAGTGGCACCCGCGGCACGCAGGCGGGCCAGATCGGCGTCGTCCACGGTGCGCACCACCACCGGCACCGCCGGGGCGTGTTCGCGCACGTGGTGCAGCACCTTGAGCGCGCTGGGCGTGTCCAGATAAGTCACGGCCACCGCGCAGGCACGCGCCAGCCCAGCGGCCATGAGCGCTTCCAGCCGCGCGGCGTCGCCAAACACCACCGAGTGGCCGGCAGCTGCCGCCTGGCGCACGCGGTCCGGGTCCAGGTCCAGCGCCATGTAGGGGATGCCCTCCTGCTCCAGCAGCCGTGCCAGGTTTTGCCCGCAGCGCCCGTAGCCGCAGATGATGACGTGCTGGTCCGCCGCGATGGCTTTGCGAGCGATCTGCGTCATCTGTACCGACTGCATCAGCCAGTCGCTGCCCACCAGACGGCCGACGATGGCGTTGCTGTGCTCGATGATGAACGGCGTCAGCAGCATCGAGATGACCATCGACGCCAGCGTGGGGTTGAACAGCGCCGGCGGAATGAGCCCGTTTTGGTTGGCCAACTGCAGCAGCACCAGGCCAAATTCGCCCGCCTGCATCAAATACAGACCCACGCGCAGCGCGGTGCCCGCCGGGGCGCCCAACGCGTGCGTCAGCAACGTGATGAGCCCGAGCTTGAAGACCAGCGACAGGCTCAGCAGCAACAGCACCAGCGGCCAGCGCTCGACGACGATGCGCCAGTCCAGCATCATGCCGATGGTGATGAAAAACAGCCCCAGCAACACGTCGTGGAAAGGGCGGATGTCGGACTCGACCTGGTGGCGGTATTCGGTCTCCGCGATCAGCATGCCCGCCACGAACGCCCCCAGCGCCAGCGACAGCCCGGCGTGCTCGGTCAGCCAGGCCATGCCCAGCGTGATCAGCAGCAGGTTGAGCACGAAGAGTTCCTGGCTCTTGCGGCGCGCCACCAGCGTCAGCCACCAGCGCATCAGGCGCTGCCCGCCGGTCAGCAGCAGGGCCAACAGGGCGGCCGCCTTGGCCAATGCGATCAGCAGCGCGCCCGCCAGGTCTTCGCTGGGTGCGGCCAGCGCCGGGATGAGCACCAGCAGCGGCACCACCGCCAGGTCTTGAAACAGCAAGATACCGACCACGCGACGGCCGTGCTCGGACTCCAGCTCGAGCCGGTCGGCCATGAGCTTGACGACGATGGCCGTGCTGCTCATGGCCATGATGCCCCCCATGGCGAGCGCCGTCTGCCATTCGAACGCCCACCAGTCGCCCAGCAGCCAGCCCAGTGCCAACGACGCGCCGGTGGTCAATACCACCGTCAGCACCACCTGCGCCGTGCCCAGCCCGAAGACGAAGCGCTTCATCGCGCGCAGCTTGGGCAAGCTGAACTCCAGCCCGATGGCAAACATCAGAAACACCACCCCGAACTCGGCCAGATAGCGCAATCCGGCCGAGTTTTGTGCCAGCGCCAGCGCATGGGGTCCGATGACCACCCCCACGGCCAAGTAGCCGATCATCGCAGGCAGCCGCAGCAACCGGCACACCACCACCCCCAGCACAGCGGCCAGCAGGTACAGCAGGGTGAGGTCGAGCGCGTTCATGGCCCGATCTTAAGGGCGCAAGGGGTGGCGGCGTTGCCGGATAATCGCACGCATGACCGCCAACGCGACGACTGCCCCCGCAGACCTCGACGGTGCCGCGCTGCTGGCGCTGGCGCGTGCGGCGCTGCAGACCGAAATCGACGGCCTGCAAGCCATGGCCGCGCGGCTGGACGAGCGCTTCGTGCAGGCCGTGACCACGCTGCTGCGTTGCCGTGGGCGCGTGGTCGTCACTGGCATGGGCAAGAGCGGCCATGTGGGCCGCAAGATCGCGGCGACACTGGCGTCGACGGGAACGCCCGCCATGTTCGTGCACCCGGCCGAGGCCAGCCACGGCGACCTGGGCATGATCACGCCCACCGATGCGGTATTGGCCATCAGCAACTCCGGCGAGAGTGACGAGCTCACCGCCATCTTGCCACTGATCAAACGCATGGGGGTGCCGTTGGTGGCCATGACCGGACGGGCCGACTCCAGCCTGGGACGGCACGCGGACGTCATCCTGGACACGGGCGTGGCGCGCGAGGCGTGCCCGCACAACCTGGCCCCCACCGCCAGCACCACGGCGCAAATGGCCATGGGCGACGCGCTGGCCGTGGCGTTGCTGAGCGCGCGCGGGTTTCAGCCGGACGACTTTGCCCGCTCGCACCCGGGCGGCGCGCTCGGGCGCCGCCTGCTGACGCTGGTGCGCGACGTCATGCGGCCGCTGGAGGCGACACCGCGCGTGCCGCCCAGCGCCACCCTGATCGAGACCATGCGCGCGATGAGCGCGGGCGGGCTGGGCGCGACCGCCGTCGTGGACGAGCATGGCGTGGCGATCGGCATCTTCACCGACGGTGACCTGCGCCGCCTGATCGAGCGGCGCGAGAGCGCCGACCTGCGCAGCCTGCGGGTGGGTGACGTCATGCACCCGCAGCCGCGTACCGTACGGCCGCAGATGCTGGCCGTGGAAGCGGCCGAGCTGATGGAAACCCACCGCATCACCAGCGTGCTGGTGGTTGACGAGGCAGGACGACTGGTGGGCGCCTTGAACCACCACGACCTGATGCGCGCCAAGGTGATCTGATGACACGACCGGTGCTGACCTTCGCCCCCGAGATACTGCTCCGAGCGCAGGACGTGCGGGCGGCGTTTTTCGACGTCGACGGCGTACTGACCGACGGCGGCCTGTATTACGGCGCCGAGGGTGAGATGCTCAAGCGCTTCTCCAGCCTGGATGGCCACGGTCTGAAGCTGCTGCGCCGCGCCGGTATTGAGCCTGCCGTCGTCACCGGGCGCGACTCGCCCGCCTTGCGCAAGCGGCTGGACGCGCTGGGCGTGCGCCACGTGCGCTACGGCACCGAAGACAAAGGACCCGCGGCGCAAGCGATACTGGAGGAACTGGGGCTGACCTGGTCGCAAGCGGCCGCCATTGGCGATGACTGGCCCGATTTGCCGGTACTGACACGCTGTGCCTTTGCCGCCGCGCCCCCCACGGCGCACGCGGAGGTGCGCGCGCGCGTGCACCACGTCACCGGAGCTGCGGCCGGGCATGGGGCCGCGCGTGAGTTTTGTGACCTGCTGCTGGTGGCCACGGGCCACTACGCAAGCTTGTTGGCCGAAACCCTGCCATGACCCCACGGTCGGCATCGCCCCCGCTGCAGGCCCCGCGTTGGCATGGCGTCTGGGATCGCCTGTCGCTGTACCTGCCCGTCGCGTTGATGGGTGCCCTGGCCGTGATCACCTATGGCGTGGTGCGGCAATTGCCGCCACCCACCGCCCTGGGAGAGACGCCACTGGCGGCTGGCCAGCCCGACTACCGGTTGGAACACTTCACCCTGCGCCGCTACACCGCCGACGGCACACTGGAGACCGTACTGCGCGGCACCACGTTGGAACACGTCCCCGCCGCCCAAACCCTCACGGTCAAGCAGGCGCAACTGGAGCGACTCTCGCGCGAAGAGGGCACCCGTCTGCACGCCAGTGCCCACATGCTGCAAACCGACGACGACCGCACCCGCTATTTTTTGCAGGGAGACGTGCGTGTGGTGCGCGAACCGTGGCGGGACCCCGTGGGCACGGGCGCCAAACGAAATGCCACGCCGCGCCTGACCCTGGAGGGCCAGACGCTGACGTGGCATACCCAGCAACGGCTGCTGGAATCCGATCAACCGGTGCTCGTCACACGAAGCACTGCGCGCGGCACCGACGTCCTGCGGGGCGACCGGATGCGCTACGACGAGCGCGCCGGCGTGGCCGAGCTGGACGGCCAAGTGCGCGCCACGCTGGCGGCGCACACTGGCAGCAGCGGTCAGTAGCCGCCGCGATCGTCTCGGCGGCGCGGGCCACCGTAGGGGCTGCGGAACTGGCCATCGCCACCGCCGTAGCCGCCCCCATCCCGGCGGCCGCCGCCGAAGCCGCCGCTGCGCGGGGGACGCGCCTCCATCGGGCGCGCCTCGTTGACGACGAGGTTGCGACCGCCCATGGACTGCCCGTTCATGCCAGAGATGGCCGCTTGCGCCTCGGCATCGCTGCCCATCTCGACGAAGCCAAACCCCTTGGAGCGGCCGGTGTCGCGCTCCATCATGACCTTGGCGCTGGCCACCTGACCGTACTGGCTGAAGGCTTGCTCGAGATCGCCATCGCGCACGGAATACGGAAGATTGCCGACGTACAACTTGTTGCCCATTTGAGGGACTCCTGAAAACACACTGAGAGAGAACGAAAAGCGACGGAGCCCCGACGGCACACAAGACAACTGCAGCACGCGAAACCAACCGATCACCCGACTGGCGAGCGTCGCGGACACTCGCCACCCCCATTATGCGCTGTGTCAAGGGTTTTGGGGCGGGTTTTCGACGATCGGCGACCTCCAACACCGCGTCGATGCGCCAGAAACAACACCTCAACCACGCACGGCAACCCATGGTTGCCGCTATACTGCGCGCTGCGCCGATTTGAGTCCCGCTTGCGGGCTCGTAACAAATACCGCTAAAGAGGAAGGTCCGGCCGCCGCGCCGGGCCCGCAAGCCCTCGGTCACGGCGCAACAACCGGAATCCAGACCGTGATCGTTACCCCACAACGCCATGTGTTTACCGAGCCGCTCGCGCTGCGCAGTGGCGCTGTGCTGCCGTCGTTCGAGCTCGCCTACGAGACCTATGGCACCCTGTCGCCAGACCGCGACAACGCGGTACTGATTTGCCACGCACTCAACGCCAGCCACCACGTGGCCGGCCAGTACGCCGACGAGCACGGACAACCCATCCCAAAGAGCGAAGGCTGGTGGCACAACATGGTGGGGCCGGGCAAGCCAGTGGACACCGACCGGTTTTTCGTCATCGGGGTCAACAACATCGGCTCGTGCTTCGGCTCCACCGGCCCCACGCACGTCAACCCTACCACGGGGCAGCCGTGGGGAGCCGACTTTCCCGTCGTCACCGTGGAGGACTGGGTCGACGCCCAGGCACGGCTGCTGGATGCGCTGGGCATCGACCGGCTGGCCGCCGTCATGGGCGGCAGCCTGGGCGGCATGCAGGCGCTGTCGTGGACGCTGCAATACCCGGAGCGGGTGCGCCACGCCATCATCGTCGCCAGCGCCCCCAACCTGACGGCCGAAAACATCGCCTTCAACGAGGTGGCGCGGCGCGCCATCGTCACCGACCCCGATTTCCACGGCGGTCACTACCTGCGCCACGGCACCAAACCGCGGCGCGGCCTGCGCATCGCGCGCATGATCGGGCACATCACGTACCTCAGCGACGACCTCATGAACGAGAAGTTCGGCCGCCGCCTGCGCCCACTGGCCGAGGCGCTGCGCGCGGGTGACGTGGAGGCGGCGCAGCGGCTGGCCTACCGCTACACCACGCAGGAGGTGGAGTTCGAGATCGAAAGCTACCTGCGCTACCAGGGCGACAAGTTCAGCGAATACTTTGACGCCAACACCTATCTGCTGATCACGCGCGCGCTGGACTACTTCGACCCGGCACGCGACTTCGAGGGCGACTTGAGTGCGGCACTGGCGCGCGCGCGCGCCGACTTTTTGCTGGTGTCATTCAGCACCGACTGGCGCTTTTCCCCCGCGCGCAGCCGCGAGATCGTCAAGGCGCTGCTGGACAACCGGCGACCGGTGAGCTACGCCGAAATCGACGCGCCCCACGGACACGACGCCTTTTTGCTGGATGACGCGCGCTACCACGCTGCCGTGCGGGCGTATTTTCAGCACCGCGTGGACAGTCGCCGTGCCGCCGCGGGAGTCTGAGCCATGAGCGATCGACTGACCCAAGACCTCATCGCCAGCCTGGTGCCACCGGGGGCGCGCGTGCTCGACCTCGGCTGCGGCAACGGCGCGCTGTTGGCCCATTTGCGCGAGACGCGCGGCTGCACGGGCTACGGCATCGAAATCGACGATGCGCACGTGCTGGCCTGTCTCAAGCGCGGGCTGGACGTGCTGCAGTTCAACCTGGAAGAAGGGCTGTCGACGTTCGCCGACGACAGCTTCGACGTCGTGCTGCAGATCGACACGCTGCCGCACCTGCGCAATGTCGAAACCATGTTGCGCGAAACCGCGCGCGTGGGGCGCAGCGCGATCGTGGCCTTTCCCAACTTTGCGCACTGGCCCAACCGGTTGCGCGTGCTGGCCGGGCGCATGCCGGTGACCAAGCGCCTGCCCTACGAGTGGTACGACACACCCAACATTCGCGTCGGCACCTTTGCCGACTTCGAGGTGTTGGCACGCCGCCTGGGCCTGCACATCGAGGACGCCTTCGGCCTGGAAGACGGGCGGGTGGTGCGCACCCTGCCCAACCTGTTGGCCAGCACGGCCGTCTTCAAGCTGACCAAGCGCTGAGGGGGTGCCCGATAAAACCGGGCGCCAGGCAGCGGCCGCGCCCGCCGCGGTTCAGGCTAGCTCGCGCAGCGTCTCGCCCAGCGCATCGATCAGGCGCTGGATCTCCGCCTCGGTGCTGATGAACGGCGGCGCGAGCTGCACGGTATCGCCGCCATAGCGCACGTAAAAGCCTTTGGCCCACATGCGCATGGCGACCTCGAACGGGCGCTTGAGCGGCTCGCCCGGCATCGGCGCCAGCGTCAGACCGGCAGCGAGCCCCACGTTGCGGATATCGGTCAGGTGCGGGCTGGCCCCGCGCAGGCCGTGCACCGCATCCTCGAACATGGGGGCAAGCGCCCGCACCCGCGCCAGTGCCTCGTCGCGCTCGAGCAGGTGCAGCGACGCCAAGCCGGCCGCGCACGCCACCGGGTGCGCCGAATAGGTGTAGCCGTGCGGGAATTCGAGCGCGTAGTCGGGCCCACCCGCGGCCATGAACGTGTCGTAAATCTCCTGCCGCACCACCACGCCACCGAGCGGCTGCACGCCGTTGGTGACCTGCTTGGCGAAGTTGAGGATATCGGGCGTAACGCCGAAGGCCTCGGCCCCGGTCCAGGCGCCGCAGCGGCCAAAGCCGGTGATGACCTCATCGAAAATCAGCAAAATGTCGTGCGCGGTGCAAATCTCGCGCAGGCGCTGCAGATAGCCCTGCGGTGGCACCACCACCCCGGCCGAGCCCGAAAACGGCTCGACGATCACCGCGGCGATGGTGGAGGCGTCGTGCAACTCGATCAGGCGCAGCAGCTCGTCGGCCAGCGCCGCGCCGGGATAGCGCCCACCGCCGTCTGCGGGCGGCTGCCCGCGAAAGAAACTGCCCGCGGGCGGCTGCGTGTGCGGCAGGTGGTCCGCCTCCACCCCTTGACCGAACAGCTTGCGGTTGCCCACGATGCCGCCGACCGAAATGCCGCCGAAGTTGACGCCGTGGTAGCCCTTGGCCCGGCCGATCAAGCGCGTTTTGCTGGCCTGCCCACGGGCGCGCCAGTAGGCACGCGCGATCTTGAGCGAGGTGTCGGCCGACTCCGACCCCGAACCGGTAAAAAACACCCGGTTCAGCCCCGCGGGCATGTGCGCGACGATGCGATGCGCCAGCTCGAACGACAGCGGATGCCCGAATTGAAACGCGGGCGAGTAGTCCAGCGTCGCTACCTGACGGCTGACGGCCTGCACGATCTCGCGCCGTCCATGGCCCAGCCCCGTGCACCACAGGCCCGACAGGCCGTCGAAAATGCGCCGCCCGTCGGCGTCGATCAGGTAGGCGCCCTCGGCGGCGACAATGAGGCGCGGGTCGGCCTTGAACTGGCGGTTGCCGGTAAACGGCATCCAGTGCGCAGCCATCCAGTCGGCCCCGCCCGGGCGCACCTCAGCGCTGGTGGGGATGGTGTCGGCATCGATGGTGCCGAGGTGCGGCGGCGGGGTCAAATCCATGGCAGGCTCCAGCAACGTCAGACTATGCCATTATGCGCGCCATGCAGCCCATCACGGAACCATTGCGCATCACGCCGGGCGCACCACCCGCCCAGGGGCTGATCGTGCTCGCGCACGGCGCGCGCGACCCCGCCTGGGCAGCGCCGTTCGAGCGCGTCGCGGCTCTGGTGCGCCAGGCACGCCCGCAGTGGGCCGTGACCCTGGCCTACCTGGAGTTCATGGCGCCCGACCTGCTGGGCGCGGGCGCGCAAATGGCCGCCGCCGGTTGTCGGCACGTCACCATCCTGCCCGCCTTTCTGGGCGCCGGTGGCCACGTGCGCAAGGACGTGCCGCGCCTGCTGGCCGAACTGCATACCCACCACCCCCAGGTGCAATGGCACTTGGCTGCGGCCGTGGGCGAGCACCCGCTGCTGGTGCAGGCGATGGTGGAGATTGCCTTGGGCCATGGCACACTCAGCCAGACGCACCATGATGGGGCGATCCCACCGCCGGCAGGCGTATGGGGCGTCAAGGAACATCCGGTATGAGGCGCGAAACGGTAACCCGACTGCTGGCGCAAGCCAAACCCGAACTCCAGCGACGCTTCGGGGTGACGCGACTGACACTGTTTGGCTCGACGGCGCGCGACAGCGCTCGGACAGACAGTGACGTGGATGTGCTCGTCTCGTTCGATGGGCCAGCGACGGCTCAACGGTTTTTCGGCGTGCAGTTTTTTTTGGAAGACCTGCTCGGGTGCGCAGTGGATCTGGTGACGGACAAGGCGCTGCGCCCGGAGCTCAAACCCTTCATCGAGGACGAGGCGATCGATGTCTGAGCGATCCTGGCACCTTTACTTGGATGACATGATCTGCTTCGCCACGAAAGTGCTGACGTATACCGAAGGGCTCGATCAGGCAGCCTTCACGACCAACGCACTCCATTACGATGCTGATCCACCCACGGGACCGCGCTGGCGACCCTGCGCTATATGCGCTCGGGTTATAGACATAAAACGATGTTTTCGTTTGTTCTTTCATAACCATGCGGCAGAATGACGGCATCGACGAACCCGTGATGCCCGTTCATGTACCGCTACAGCGACTTCGACCGCCACTTCATCCGCCAGCGTGCCGCGCAGTTTCGGGACCAGCTCGAACGCCACCTGCGCGGCGAGCTCAGCGACGACGATTTCCGCCCCCTGCGGCTGCAAAACGGCTGGTACATCCAGCGCCACGCGCCCATGCTGCGCGTGGCCATTCCCTATGGCGAGGTCAGCAGCCGCCAGCTGCGCACACTGGCGCGCGTGGCGCGCGAGTTCGACCGCGTGACGACGGGCCCGTTTGCCGGGCAGGGCGGTGTGGGCCATTTCACCACGCGGCAAAACATCCAGTTCAACTGGATCCCGCTGGCGCGTGCCGCCGACGTGATGGACGCGCTGGCCGAGGCCGACTTGCACGGCATCCAGACCAGCGGCAACTGCATCCGCAACATCACTACCGACGCGCTAGCCGGGATCGCCCCCGACGAGGAAGTGGATCCGCGCCCCTACTGCGAGCTGCTGCGCCAGTGGAGCACGTTGCACCCGGAATTCGCGTTTTTGCCGCGCAAGTTCAAGATCGCCGTCACCGGGGCGCCCAACGACCGCGCCGCGATCGCGTGGCACGACATCGGCTTGCAGCTGCACCGCAATGCGCAGGGGCAGGTGGGCTTTCGCGTGCGCGTGGGCGGCGGCATGGGCCGAACGCCGATGATCGGCCCGGTCATCGCCGACTTCGTGCCATGGTCCGAGATCGTGCGCTACCTGGAAGCCATCGTGCGCGTCTACAACGCCTACGGCCGGCGCGACAACCTGTACAAAGCGCGCATCAAAATCCTGGTCAAGGCACAAGGGCAAGCGTTCATCGATGCGGTACAGGCCGAGTTCGAGGCCCTGCAGCGCGACGACGCGCTGGGCGCGGCGTTGCGCCTGTCCGACACCGCACTGGCGCGCGTGCAAGCGATGTTCGAGCCGCCCCGCGCGTGGTTGGCGACTGCCGCGCACACGGATGCGACGCCTCCCCCGACCGATACGGCCTGGCGGCGCTGGCGCGATCGTCAGGTGCAGGCCACCCGCTGGCCCGGCGTGGTGGCAGTGACGCTGTCGCTCAAGCGCCCGGGGCAAGCCCCCGGCGACGTGACGGACGCGCAACTGGACGCCGCAGCCGACCTGGCCGAACGCTTCAGCGCGGGCGAAGCGCGCGTGACACACGAGCAAAACCTGCTGCTGCCCTGGGTGCGGGAAGTCGACCTACCTGCGCTGTGGCAGGCCGCACGCGCGGCCGGCATGGCGTCGCCCAACCGCGGCACTCTGGCAGACCTGATCGCCTGCCCTGGCGGTGACCTGTGCGCACTGGCCAACGCGCGCACCACGCCACTGGCGCTGCAGGTGCTGCAGCGCTACCAGGACCCGGAAGAACTGGAGGCATTGGGCGATCTGGCGCTGCATGTCAGCGGCTGCATGAACTCGTGCGGGCACCACCACAGCGGGCATATCGGCGTGCTGGGCGTGGACAAGGACGGCAGCGAGTGGTACCAGCTCACGCTGGGCGGCTCGGATGGCCAGACCGCCCACGGGCCGGCGCGCCCGGGCCGTGTGGTGGGGCCTGCGTTCGCTGCGGACGAGATCGGCGACGCGCTGCAGGCGGTGCTCGACACCTACCTGGACGCACGACAGCCCGGCGAGCGCTTCATCGACACCTTGCAACGCGTGGGGCTCGCGCCATTTCGCGCGGCGACCGACGCGGTGCGCCGCAGCACTGCCATCGAATCCGTGGAGGCTTGATCATGCCCACCGACGCCCGATTGCACATCGTCGACCCTGCACACGACCCGTGGCGCGTAGCAGACCCACGGGAAACAGCCCCGGCCCCGCAACCTGGGTTGCTACTCAGCGGCGAGCAATGGCTGGCAGTGCGGCAGGACTGGCCCGCCGAGCTGCCCGTCGGCGTGCGCTGGCCCAACGACCAGCCCGTGGACGTGCTGGTGCCCGATCTGCCGCGGTTGGATCTGATCGCGCTGCACTTTCCGAAGTGGACCGATGGGCGCGCCTACACCCAGGCCCGCCTGCTGCGTGCGCGCTGGGGCTACCGTGGAACGCTGCGCGCCACCGGCGACGTCACGCCCGACCAGGCCTTGCTGCTGTGGCGCTGCGGTTTTTGCTCGCTACAGCTACGCCCTGGCTTGCCGCCCGAGGCCGCCCAGCGCGCGCTCGCCTGGTTCGACGCGTTTTATCAGCCCGATGTGCGGCATCCCCAGTCGGAGCTGGCCCATGGCTGAGCGGCGTATCCCGGAAATCGTCATCGAGCCACCGCTGCCTGGGCGGGCCATCAGCCTGTACGCCCGCGCCCGCGCCGAGTATCCGGCGTTGGTAGAAGCGACCGTACAGCGCCTGCGCGAGGCGGCAGCCGACCACCCGGGGCGTATCGTGCAGGCCACCAGCCTGGGCGCCGAGGACATGGTGCTGACCGACCTCATCGCGCGGCACGGCATCGCGATCGATGTCGCGATGATCGACACCGGCCGCCTGCACCCCGAGACGCTGGCGTTGCGCGCCCGCGCTGAGGCGCACTGGGGCATACGCATCGCCGTCTTCGGCCCCGAGCCAGCGAAGGTGGCGGACTTCGAGCGCCAGCACGGACCGTGGCCGATGTACGACAGCGTCGCCCTGCGCCACACCTGCTGCGGGTTGCGCAAGGTCGAGCCCTTGCAACGGCTGCTGGCCGGGCGCAGCGCCTGGGTCACCGGCCTGCGGCGCGCGCAATCCGCCCACCGCGCCGACGTGCCCCTGCGCGCCCCGGACGAGGCCGGCCGTGTGAAATACAACCCGTTGGCAGACTGGCAATGGGCCGACGTCTGGCACCACATCGCCACCCATGGCGTGCCCTACAACCCGCTGCACGACGCATTCATGCCCAGCATTGGCTGTGCGCCGTGCACGCGCCCCATCGCCGTGGGCGAAGACTTCCGCGCCGGCCGTTGGTGGTGGGAAGACGACACCCGCCGCGAGTGTGGCCTGCACGTCCCCACGGCCAACACCCCTTCCCGCTCGACCTCCTTGAGCCCGATCCAACCATGACCGCAGCCCTGCCCCCCCAAACCCACTTGCCCGATATCGACTGGCGGCATCTCGACGCGCTGGAGGAAGAGTCGATCTTCATCCTGCGCGAAGCGGTGGGCGCGTTCGAGCGCCCTGCGCTGCTGTTTTCTGGTGGCAAAGACTCGTGCGTGGTATTGCACCTGGCGCGCAAGGCCTTCCAGCAGCGGCAGACCGATGGCTCGTGGAGCGGACGGCTGCCCCTGCCACTGCTGCACATCGACACCGGCCACAACTTTCCGGAAGTGATCGCGTTTCGCGATGAACTGGTGCAGCGCCACGGCGACGCCTTGATCGTCGGTCACGTGGAGGACTCCATCCGCCGCGGCACGGTGCGCCTGAGCGATCCGCTGGCGTCGCGCAACGCGGCGCAGAGTGTCACGCTGCTGGAGACGATCGAGGCGCACCGCTTCGACGTGCTCATCGGCGGTGCGCGCCGCGACGAGGAAAAGGCGCGCGCCAAGGAGCGTATCTTCTCGCACCGCGACAGCTTTGGTCAGTGGCAGCCCAAGGCGCAGCGGCCCGAGCTGTGGACGCTGTTCAATACCCGCCTGCAGCCGGGTGAACACATGCGCGCGTTCCCGATCAGCAACTGGACCGAGCTCGACGTGTGGGCCTACATCGCGCGCGAGG
>DYIC01000006.1:38500-45067 GCA_020723845.1 Hydrogenophaga sp. | reverse complement strand
GCGCTGCTGGCGCACCGGCTGGGTGTGCCGCATTTGGTGTTCGCGGTCAACAAGATCGACGCCGTGTCGGACGCCGGCGCCGCGTACGCCGCCGTGCGTGCGGCACTGGAGACCTTTGCGCAACGCGCTGGGCTCTCCCCCGTCGGTATCGTGCCGGTGTCGGCGCTGCGGGGCGACAACGTCATCTCACCCGCGCCGGTGGGTGGCTATGACGGACCGACGCTGCTGGCGTTGCTGGAATCGCTGCCCGTGCCGATACCCGCCGCCGAGGCACCGTGGCGCCTGCCCGTGCAATGGGTAGCGCGCAGCGGGGACGGCACCGGACACCAATCCCGCGTGTACTGGGGGCGGCTGGCCACCGGCACGGTGCGCGTCGGCGATGCGGTGACGGTCTTTCCGTCCGGCGAGACGGCCCGGGTCACGGACATCCGGCACCACGCCGGTGCCGCCATCGCCGTGGGCGAGGCCGGTCAGTCGATTGGCCTGGTGCTGGATCGCGCGCTCGACATCTCGCGCGGGGATTGGCTGGGCGCACCGTCGGCCCTGCAGGGGCAGCGGCGCTTCCACGCCACCGCAGCGTGGCTGGACACCGATCCCACCGCCATCGGGCGCCGCTACTGGCTGCGCCACGGCCACCGTTGGGTGCAAGGCCGCATCGCGGCCATCGAGCACCGACTCGACATCGATACGCTGGAGCCGGTGGATGCCGCGCAGCTGGGCGTCAACGACCTGGGCCGCGTGGTGGTCGAGGTGGCCGAACCCTTGCCACTGTCGCCGTTCGGCGACAGTGTGCAGACCGGCGCGTTGATCGTGGTCGATCCGGCCACGCACCGCACCAGCGGCGCGCTGTTGGTGGATTGACATGGCAACCGTCGCCTTCATCGGCGCCGGACCGGGCGCGGCCGATCTGATCACCGTGCGCGGCGCGCGCCTGCTGGCCGAGGCCGAGGTGGTGCTGGCCGACGCGCTGACCGACCCCACCCTGCGCGAATGGGCGCCACGGGCGCGCTGGATCGACGTCGGCAAGCGCGGCTTCGACCGCGCCACCGGACAGGAGGTGATCCACGCTCTGCTGCTGCACCACGCCGCGACGAGCCGACGCGTGGTGCGCCTCAAGGGCGGCGATCCGAGCGTCTTCGGGCGGCTGGAGGAGGAGCTGGCCGCCGTGCGTGCGGCCGGCCACACGGCCGTGGTGGTGCCCGGCGTGACCGCAGCACTGGCCGCCGCTGCCGACGCGCAACGCCCGCTGACCCGGCGCGGGCGCGGGCGCAGCGTGGCGCTGACCACGGCCATGACGCGCGAGCACGACCTGGCCGCCGGCCGCCACGCCGACACCGAGGTGTTCTACATGGCGGGCAGACAGCTGGCGGGCCTGGCGCGGCAGCTGGCGGCCGCGGGCTGGCCGGCGACGACGCCGGTGGCGGTGGTTTCGCGCGCCGGCTGGCCGGACGCGATCCACAGCCAGCACACCCTGGAAACCTTGCCGCGGGCCAGCGTGCTGCACAGCGGGCGGCCAACCGTCGTGCTGGTCGGGGTGGGGGCGGACGATCCTGCCGCCACCTCCGCCTCAATGGGCCGTCCAGCCGCCGTCGATGGGGATGGCGGCCCCGGTCAGGTCGGCGGCCGCAGCCGGGCGCGCAGCTCGGTCTTGAGCACCTTGCCGTAGTGGTTCTTGGGCAGGGCCTCGACGAACACGTAGCGCTTGGGCCGCTTGAAGCGCGCGATGTGCGCCAGGCAGTGCACGTCCAGGGTCTCGGCGCTCACCGCGGCGCCGGGCCGGGGGACGACGAACGCAACCACCACCTCGCCCCACTCCGGGTCCGGGGCGCCGACCACCGCGACCTCGGCCACGCCGGGGGCGGTCAGCAGCACCTCTTCGACTTCGCGCGGGTAGATGTTGGAGCCACCGCTGATGAGCAGGTCCTTGCTGCGGTCCTTCAGCGTCAGGAAGCCGTCGGCATCCAGTGCCCCGATGTCGCCGGTCCACAGCCAGCCGTCGCGCAGCGCCGCGGCGGTCGCCGCGGGGTTGCGCCAGTAGCCGGCCATCACCGTGTCGCCGCGCACCAGCACCTCGCCCGGCTCGCCCCAGGGCAGGTCGCGGCCCTGCGCGTCGGCCACGCGCACCTGCACCGGCGTCTGCGCCACCCCCACCGACGCCAACCGCTCGCGGTAGCGCGGGTGCGCCGTGTCGGTCAGGTGCCGCCGCGACAAGGCCGTGGCCACCATGGGCGTCTCGCCCTGCCCGTAGATCTGCACGAAACGCGGCCCCATGATGCGCAGCGCGTGCTCGATATCGGCCACGTACATCGGCGCGCCGCCGTAGACGATGGTCTTGAAGGCGACCGCGCAGTCCTCGGGCGTCAGCCCTGCGGCCTGCGCGTGGTCCACCAGGCGCTTGACGATGGTGGGAGCCGCGAACGTCGACAGCGGCCCCAGCGCCCGGCCCAGCGCGAACAGCTCGGCGGGGTCGACACCGCCCGAGGCGGGCACCACGTGGCGCGCGCCGGCCATCACATGCGGGATCGCATATAACCCGCACCCGTGCGACATCGGCGCGGCGTAGACGATGGCGTCGCCGGCATCCACCGCATCGACGTCGACGAAGTACGTCAATCCCATCGTCATCAGGTTGCGCTGCGTCAGCATCACCCCCTTGGGCCGCCCCGTCGTCCCGCTGGTGTAGAACAGCCAGGCCAAATCGTCGGGCGCGCGCTCCACCGGCGGGTGCGCCGTCCAGTCATCCAGGGGCGCGAGCAGGTCGTCCGCCTCGGGCGACTCGATGTCCACCTGCCGCTCCAGACCGCGCAGCGCGGTCGGTGCCACGTCCGCCGTGACGAAGCCCCAGCGGGTGCGGGCGTCGTCGGCGATCCACTCGACCTCGCTCGGGTGCAGCTTGGCGTTGACCGGCACCACGGCCAGCCCCGCCCACCAGGCGCCCCAAAGGACTTCGAGGTAGCGCGGATGGTTGCGCATGAAGACCAGCACGCGCTCGCCCGGCTGCAGGCCGCCCTGGCGCAGGCGGTGGGCCAGTCCCGCGGCGCGGGCGGCCCACTCGGCGTGGCAGGCCCAGGGGTGGGGGCCGTGGAAGATGGCGGGGCGGTCACCGGCCACGCGAGCCTGGCGGACCAGCAGTTGCGCAAGGTGCATTGGAGGTCTCCTGGAACAGGGCCGCGCCACCGACGTGCGGCGCAGTCGACGTCGGACGTTGACCTTAGTGCCGGCCCCGGTGGCTGACAATACGGTATGAATACCGTGTGCCCGTCATGCCCTCCTGTGCCGATGTCCCGTCGGCGGAGGGCTTCGACTGGTCGCCGGTCGCGCTGTGCGTGACACGGCGGCACGTCGTCGTGGCTTGCAACCGCGCGTTCGCCGAGCTGTTCGGCTACGACCCGCAGGCCCTGATCGGCCACTCCATCGCCATGCTCTACCCGTCGCGCGCGCAATTCCGGCGCATCGGCAGCGGGGCTGCCCGACCCTGCGACAGGGACGCCACTGCGCCAACGAGCGGCTCACGCGGCGCGGTGATCGCGCAGCCGGCGGCCGGCCGCACCAGCAAGGAGAATCAGACGGGCGCGGGCGAGGCCTCATCGGTGCGCAGGAACACGCGCGCGGTGCGGGGCGCCACGCGCACGGTGTCGCCCTCGCGCAGACCCAACGCGGCCCAGCGTTCGGCCGGCAGATGCGCCTCCAGCACCGTGGGCGCGGCGCCGCCGGCGGGGGCCAGCGGGCGCAGCTCCAGCCGCGCCAGCGGCCCCACCACCAGGGCGCGCTCCACCCGCGCCGGCAAACCCGTGCCATCGGCCAGCGGCGCGACGTCCAGCTCGTGCGGGCGCACATAGGCCAGGGCCTGGGCGTCGCGCGCGTCGGCATGTTCGGGCAGGTCCAGCGTCACACCGTCGCCCAGGTGCACCAGGCCCTCATGGACACGGCCGTGGAACAGGTTGACATCGCCCAGGAAGCCCACTACGAACGGACTGGCCGGCTGCTCCCAGACCTGCTGCGGACTGCCCACCTGCTCGATGCGGCCGTGGTTCATCAGCACCACGCGGTCGGCCACCTCCAGCGCCTCCTCCTGGTCGTGGGTGACGAAGATGCTCGTCACGTGCAGCTCGTCGTGCAGCCGGCGCAGCCAGCGGCGCAGTTCCTTGCGCACCTTGGCGTCCAGGGCGCCAAACGGTTCGTCCAGCAGCAGCACCTTGGGCTCCACCGCCAGCGCGCGCGCCAGGGCGATGCGCTGGCGCTGTCCGCCCGAGAGCTGCGCCGGGTAGCGGTCGGCCAGCCAGTCCAGCTGCACCAGCTGCAGCAGCGACATCACCTTGTCGCGGATCTGGCGCTCCGAGGGGCGCTGGCTGCGCGGCTTCATGCGCAGGCCGAAGGCGACGTTGTCGAACACCGACATGTGGCGAAACAGCGCGTAGTGCTGGAACACGAAGCCCACGTTGCGCTCGCGCACGTGGCGGTCGGTGGCGTCCTCGCCCTCGAAACGGATGGCACCGGCGTCGGGCGACTCCAGCCCCGCGATGATGCGCAGCAGCGTCGTCTTGCCGCAGCCCGACGGCCCCAGCAGGGCGACGAGCTCGCCCGAGTCGATGTGCAGGTTGACGTCGTCGAGCGCGACGAAATGGCCGAAACGCTTGCTGATGCGCTGGACCTCGATGCTCATGCGCGGACTCCGGAAAGCGGGGAGGAAACGGGGAGCGCAGCGGCCCTGGTGGCGGGACGCCAGGCGTCGCCTGCGGTCTGCGGCCCGGCGCTGGGCCGCTCGGGCGGCAGCTCGGCCAGCGCGCGCCACTCGCGCTGCATGCGCCACTCGGCCACGGTCTTGATGACCAGCGTGACGAGCGCCAGCAGGGCCAGCAGCGACGCCACGGCGAAGGCCGCCACCGACTGGTACTCGTTGTAGAGAATCTCCACGTGCAGCGGAATGGTGTTGGTCAGCCCGCGGATGTGGCCGGAGACGACCGACACCGCGCCGAACTCGCCCATGGCGCGCGCGTTGCACAGGATGACACCGTACAGCAGGCCCCAGCGGATGTTGGGCAGCGTGACGTGCCAGAAGGTCTGCCAGCCGCTGGCGCCCAGCACCAGCGCGGCTTGCTCCTCCTCGTTGCCCTGCGCCTGCATCAGGGGGATCAGCTCGCGCGCGACGAAGGGGAAGGTCACGAACACGGTGGCCAGCACGATGCCGGGCACGGCGAAGATGATCTGGATACCATGCGAGGCCAGCCACGGCCCCAGCCAGCCCTGGGCGCCGAACACCAGCACATAGATCAGCCCCGCCACCACCGGCGAGACCGAGAACGGCAGGTCGATCAGCGTGGTCAACAGGGCCTTGCCGCGGAACTCGAACTTGGCGATCGCCCACGCCGCGGCGACGCCGAACACCAGGTTGAGCGGGACCGCAATCGCAGCCGTCAGCAGCGTCAGCCGCACGGCAGCCCAGGCGTCGGGCTCCTGCAAGGCGCTCCAGTAGGCATCCCAGCCCTTGCGCAGCGCCTCGGCAAACACGGCCAGCAGCGGCAGCACCAGGAACAGGGCCATGAAGCCCAGCGCCAGCACCGTCAGCGTCCAGCGCACCCAGGGCGCCTCGGTGGTCTGGGGGCCGCGCGCCCCGACGCGAGTGGAGGTCGGGATTCCCATGTCAGCTCCCCGCACGACGGCGCTGCCAGGCCTGCAGCGCATTGATGACAAGCAGCAGCGCAAACGACGCCAACAGCATCACAGTCGCCACCGCCGTGGCCCCGGCGAAGTCGTACTGCTCCAGCTTGCCGATGATGATCAGCGGCACGATCTCCGACACCATCGGCACGTTGCCGGCGATGAAGATCACCGAGCCGTACTCGCCCACCGCGCGGGCGAAGGCGAGCGCAAACCCCGTCAGCAGCGCCGGCAGGATGGTCGGGAAGATCACGTGGCGGAAGGTCTGCCAGCGCGTCGCGCCCAGGCACTGCGCGGCCTCCTCCAGCTCGCGCTCCGCGTCCTCCAGCACCGGCTGCACCGTGCGCACCACGAACGGCAGCCCGATGAAGATGAGCGCGATCACCACGCCAGCGGGCTGGAAGGCGAGCTGGATGCCCCACGGCTCCAGCCACTGCCCGATCCAGCCGTTGCCGGCCAGCAGCGCCGCCAGCGAGATGCCGGCCACCGCGGTGGGCAACGCAAACGGCAGGTCCACCAGCGCGTCGACCAGCCGCTTGCCCGGAAACCGGTAGCGCACCAGCACCCAGGCCACCAGCAGACCGGCCACCGCGTTGGCCATCGCCGCCAGCAGCGACGCACCAAAGGTCAGGCGAAACGCGGCCAGCACGCGCGGCGCCGTCACCGCGGCCCAGAACTCCGCCCAGCCCAGGGTCAGCGTCTTGGCCACCAGTGCCGTCAGCGGGATCAGCACCACGAGGCTCAGGTAGATGACGGTGTAGCCCAGCGTCAGCCCGAAGCCCGGCAGCACCCGCCGCCCGGTGCTGCGCGGGACGGCCGGCCCCGTCGCGACAAGCGTGATCGCGGTCATGGCCTCAGCGCCCCGCGGTGTAGAGCTGGTCGAACTGGCCGCCGTCGTTGAAGTGCACC
>DYIC01000006.1:0-38400 GCA_020723845.1 Hydrogenophaga sp. | reverse complement strand
CGGCCGCCGCGCGCCAGCACCGGCACGTTGCGGTAGAGCCGCCGCACGAAGTCGGCCGCCTGCTCGGGCGTGCCGCCGCGCGCCAGCACCTGCCCCCAGGCCGCCAGGTAGGCCATGCGGCCGTTGCCGCCCGTTTTGGGGTTGACCACCACCACCTGCACGCCCGGTTTGACCAGATCGTCCCAATCGCGGATGTTCTTGGGGTTGCCCTGGCGCACCAGGAACAACATGGTGGAGGTGGTGGGCGCCGCCCCGTGCGGGAAGCGCTGTGCCCAGTCCTTGGCGACGACGCCACGCTCGGCCAGGAAGTCGATGTCCGTGGTCGTGTTCATGGTCACGACGTCGGCATCCAGCCCGTCGGCCACCGCACGCGCCTGGGCGCTCGAGCCGCCGTGCGACTGCTGCACCGTGACGTCACGGCCGCTGGTCTTCTTGAGATGCGCGACGAAGGCGGCGTTGATGTCCTTGTAGAACTCGCGCGCCACGTCGTAGGACGCGTTGAGCAGGGTGGCCGGCTGGGCGTGGGCCGGTGCGCTGGCGATCAGGCCGGCGCCCAGCGCCAGGGCAGCCAGGGGGGTGGCCCACAGGCCACGGTTGAATGAACGGCGTCGCATCGGGGATTCCTCCGGCGGATCGGGTGGGATGCCGGGAATTCTGGGCGGCGCCCTTCAAAACACAAACAATTATTTTCTAATTTCTTTATTACAAGAAAATATAACTTAGCCCCGAATCATCAGGGAAGACCATGCGCCGCCGCGCCCTCCAGCAACTCGACCGCCGCGCGCTCCAGCCCGGCCGCATCCAGCGCCGGCAGCGGGAGAGTCCGCCACGGCGGCACACCGGTCCGTTCCTGCGAGCGGCGGTAGAGCGGATCGTAGTGGTGCGTCATCAGCTCCGCGAACAGCTCGGTCAGCCGCCCCGCCAGCGCCCAGGTCTGCCACCGCGCCAGCGTCTCGTTGGACTGCAGGCCGCGCAAGGCCTGCAGCCGCTGGGCGAGCGCCTGGGGGTCGCGCCCCAGCCAGGCGTAGTCCTCCAGCACCAGCGCCAGCCGCGCCGCAAACGGCACCTCCACCTGCACGCGCGGGGCGCGCTGCAGCGCCGCCGTCATCGCCTCGGGCAACTGCACGGCGCCGATCTTGCGGCTCTCGGCCTCCACCCACACCGGCCGCGCGGGGTCGAAGCGCCGCAACGCATCGACCAGCGCGGTGTCGAAGGCCTTCTGGCTGGGCTGCAGCTGCCCGTCGGGCCACGCGCCCAGGATGGAGCCGCGGTGGCGCGCCAGCGCCTCCAGATCCAGCACCTGCGCCCCGCGGGCGGCCAGGGCCTGCAGCAGCCGCGTCTTGCCACTGCCGGTCGGACCGGCGATCACCCGCCAGTCCAGCGTCGGCGGCAGGGCGTCGAGCTGCTCCACGACCCAGCGCCGGTAGCCCTTGTACCCCCCCTGCAACTGCGCCGCGGCCCAGCCGATCTGGCGCAGCCATAGGGCAAACGCGCCGCTGCGCTGCCCGCCACGCCAGCAGTACACCAGCGGGCGCCAGCCGGCCGGCCGGTCCTGCATGACGGCCTCGATGTGGCGGGCGATGTTGCGCGCCACCCAGGCGCCGCCGATGCGCCGCGCCTCGAAAGCGCCGGTCTGTTTGTACAGCGTGCCGACGATGCGGCGCTCCTCGTCGTCGAGCACCGGCAGGTTGATCGCGCCGGGCAGGTGGTCGAGCGCAAACTCCGCCGGGCTGCGAGCGTCGATAAGCGTGTCGAACGCGTCGATCTGATCCAGCGTGACAATATCCGGTTTAGCGGCCATGGCAAGGCTGCGTGAGCTGTGAAGGGAACGAGAATGGACACCGAAATGCGCGACCCGAACCGACTGACCGCTTGGGCCCACGGCGGCGGCTGCGGCTGCAAAATCGCCCCCGCGGTGCTGCAGCGGCTATTGGCGCAAGTCCCCCCGCACCTCGCGCCGCCCGAACTGCTGGTGGGCACGGCGACCAGCGACGACGCCGCAGTCTACCGCCTGCGCGACGACTTGGCGCTGGTGGCCACCACCGACTTCTTCACGCCCGTGGTGGATGACCCCTACGACTTCGGTGCCATCGCCGCCACCAACGCGCTGTCGGACGTGTACGCCATGGGCGGCCAGCCGCTGCTGGCACTGGCACTGGTGGGCATGCCGATCAACCAGCTGCCCGAGTCGGTCATCGGCCGCGTGCTCGAAGGCGGGGCCGCTGCCTGCCGCGACGCCGGGGTGGCACTGGCCGGCGGCCACTCGATCGACACGGTCGAGCCGATCTACGGGCTGGCGGTCATTGGCACCGTGCACCCGCAGCGCGTCAAGACGAATGCGGGCGCCCGCCCTGGCGACGTGCTCGTGCTGGGCAAGCCGCTGGGCGTGGGTATTTTGTCCGCAGCGCTCAAAAAGGGACGGCTGGACACAGACGGCTACCAGCAGATGCGGCGCTGGACGACGCTGCTCAACCGCGCCGGCGCTGCGCTGGGCGAGCTGCCCGGCGTACATGCGATGACCGATGTCACCGGCTTTGGCCTAGCGGGCCACCTGCTGGAAATGTGCCGCCCGGCCGGCTTGCGCGCCTGCGTGGACAGCACCGCGCTGCCGGTGCTCGAGGTCAGCCGCGCGCTGCTGGCGCAGGGCATCGCCACTGGCGCCTCTGGCCGCAACTGGGCCAGCTACGGCGACGCGGTGGACCTGTCGGCGCTGGCGCCCGATGCGCGCGCCCTGTGGCAGTCGCTGATCACCGACCCACAGACCAGCGGTGGCCTGTTGGTCGCCTGTGCTCCCGACACACTGGCAGCGGTGCAGGAAGCGTTCACCGCCGCCCAGGGCCAACCCGGCTGGGTGATCGGCCGCCTGGAGGCCGTGGCCCCTGGCGAGCCGCCACAGGTGCGCGTGCAGCCGTGAGGCTAGGCCGCCGACCGTCATCGGCCTGTCGGCTTGCCCCCGATCAAGGACGCCCCTGAATCGCCTCGACCATGGCGCGCGTGTTGTGGCGCATCAGACTCACGTAGTCCGGCGCGGGCCCACCGGGTGGGGACAGGGCATCCGAGTACAGGGGAACCGGTGAGGGGGTGACCCCCGCTTCCTGCGCCACGCGTTGCACGAGTCGCGGGTCGGTTAGCCGTTCCACGAAAACCGCGCGCACGCCCTCGGCACGGATCTGCCGGATGAGGCGCGCCACCCCAGCCGCCGATGGTTCACTGCTGGTGCTGACGCCCTGCGCGGGTAAGAACTGCACCCCGTAGGCGTGGCCGTAATAGCGGAACGCGTCGTGCGATGTCACCACCTTGCGCTGTTGCGGGGGAATCGGTGCCCACGCGGCGCGGATCTCGGCATCGAGCGCCCGCAGCGTCTGGGTGTAGGTCTGGGCCCGCTGGCGGTAGTGGTCGCAGCCCGGTGCATCCTCGCGGCACAGCGCCTCGGCAATCCGTTGCGTGTAGTGGATGACGTGGCGCACGTCTTGCCAGGCGTGCGGGTCGTGCTCGCCGTGGTCATGACCGTGCTCATGTCGGTGCCCTGCTTTTGCGCCGTGGTCATGGCTGTCCCGCGCCGGTAACGGCTCGATGCCATCGGCCACGCGCACCAGCTCACCGCGGTAGTTGGCGTTGCGCAGCAGGCGCTCCAGCCAACCCTCATAACCCAGGCCGTTGACCACCAGCAACCGCGCCGCGGCCACCGAGCGCGCGTCAGCGGGCTTGGGCTGGAAGACGTGCGCGTCCGCCTCCGGGCCGACGAGGGTGCGCACCTGCACCCGCTCGCCACCCACCTGCTGCACGAGGTCGCCCAAGATGCTGAAGCTGGCCACGACGGGCACCGGTGCCGGGGCTTGCGCCTGCACGACGGGTGCCGCCCCGAAAGCGAGCGCACACGCCGCCACCACCTTCTTGCGCCACCCGCGCCATGACGCGGAGCGTTGCCATACGCGTTGCTGCATGAATGCCTCCGTTGTTTCCTTCTCGACACGCCGGCGCCACCCCGCCCCCCGCGCCGAGGAGAGCACTCGGGCCAGACCACCGGCTCTCTTCAACGTAGCACACACGTCAAGCGTCGCCCTACTCCACCGTCACGCTCTTGGCCAGGTTGCGGGGCTTGTCCACGTCGGTGCCGCGCAGGCACGCCGTGTGGTAGGCCAGCAGTTGCAGCGGCACCACGTGCAGAATGGGGCTCAGCGCCCCGTAGTGCTCCGGCAACCGGATCACATGCACCCCGTCGCCGCCGGCGATGTGGGTGTCGGCGTCCGCCAGTACGTACAACACCCCGCCGCGCGCGCGCACCTCTTGCATGTTGCTCTTGAGCTTCTCCAGCAGGGCGTCGTTGGGGGCTACCGTCACCACGGGCATGGCGCTGGTCACCAGCGCCAGCGGGCCGTGCTTGAGTTCGCCCGCCGGGTACGCCTCGGCGTGGATGTAGCTGATTTCCTTGAGCTTGAGCGCGCCTTCGAGCGCGATCGGATAATGCAGCCCGCGGCCCAGGAACAGCGCGTGCTCTTTGGCGGCGAAATCTTCGGCCCAGCGGATGACCTGTGGCTCTAGCGCCAGCACAGCCTGCAGCGCCAGCGGCAAGTGGCGCATGGCGCGCAGGTGGCGGGCTTCGTCCTCAGGGGTCAGGCGCCCTTTGGCCTGCGCCAGCGCCAGTGTCAGCAGAAACAGCGCCGCCAATTGCGTGGTGAACGCCTTGGTGCTGGCCACCCCAATCTCCACCCCGGCGCGCGTCACATAGGCCAGCTCGCACTCGCGCACCATGGCGCTGGTGGCGACGTTGCAGATGGTCAGCGTATTCGTCATGCCCTGCTGCTGCGCATGGCGCAGCGCTGCCAGCGTGTCGGCCGTCTCGCCGCTTTGGCTGATGGTCACCACCAGCGTGCGCGCATCCGGCACGGCGTCGCGGTAGCGGTATTCGCTGGCGATCTCGACCGTGGTGGGGATGCGCGCGATCGACTCCAGCCAATGGCGCGCCACGCAACCGGCGTAGTAGCTGGTGCCGCAGGCCAGGATCAGCACGCGGTCGATCTCACGAAACACGCGCCACGCCGCCCGACTGCGGATACCGTGGTCCTCGAACAGCTCGGGCACGATGCCTTCCACGCCCTCGAGCGTGTCGGCCAGCGCGCGCGGCTGCTCGAAGATCTCTTTTTGCATGTAGTGCTGGTAGGGCCCGAGCGCCACGTCTTGGCTGCCCACGTGCACCGTCTTGACGGGGCGTGCGGCCGCGTCCAGCGTGCGCCCGTCGGCACCGACGACGCGATAGCGCCCGAGCGCGACGTCCACCACGTCGCCCTCGGCCAGAAAGACGATGCGGTCCGTCACGCCCGCCAGCGCCAGTGCGTCGCTGGCCAAGTAGTGCGGCGCTGGCCCCTGCGCCGCGGCGCCGATACCCAGCACGAGCGGCGAGCCGACGCGCGCCCCCACCAGGCGCTGCGGCTCGTCGTGGTGCAGCACGGCGATCGCATACGCCCCCCGCAGCTGGGCGGTCGCAGCCTGCACCGCCGCCAGCAAATCACCGTCGTAGTGGCTGTCGATGAGGTGGGCGATGACCTCGGTGTCGGTCTGACTCTCGAACACGTAGCCGCGCGCCTGCAACGCTGCACGCAGGGATTCGTGGTTTTCGATGATGCCGTTGTGCACCAGCGCCACACGCGGCGCGCGCTCGCCGGGCCGCACACCCGGGCCGTGACTGACGTGCGGGTGCGCGTTGTGCACGGCAGGCGCGCCGTGCGTGGCCCAGCGCGTGTGCGCGATGCCCGTGGCTGCTTGCAGCCGCTCGCCCTGCACCTGCGCCTGCAGCTCGGCCACGCGGGCGGTGCTGCGCGCGCGCACCAAGCCACGCCGTCCGGCATCGGCCGCCACTGCACCGGCCAGCGGCGCTCCCTGGTGCACCGCCAACCCACACGAGTCATATCCACGGTACTCCAGCCGCTGCAGTCCCTGGATCAGCACCCCCACCACATCGGTCGTTGCGACCGCTGCCACGATTCCACACATGGGTCAATCCCCCGCTCTGGCTCGACAACAGCGCAAAGGTACGACAACCCACGAATGTGGAAACTTCTTTTTTTCTCTATTTTTGAAATAATCGTTCACTTTCCACCGTGAGCGCGCGACGATTCCATTATCAATAGTTTTATGAACGATTTTTACATCGATGAGCTGGACCTCACCCTACTCGACCGGCTGCAAACCGACGCCGGCACCTCCTTGGCCGCGCTGGCGGCCCAATGCGGGGTGTCGGCACCCACGGTGTTGCGGCGCGTGCGGCGGCTGGAAGCCGCGGGCCTGATCGAGCGGCGCGTGGCCATCCTGCAGCCGCAGCGTGTGGCGGCGCTGCTGGGGCCTTGCCTGACCGCGATCGTGGAAATCGGCCTGGAACGCCAGGGCGACGAACACCTACGCGCCTTCGAAGCGCGCGCCGTGGCCGAGCCCGCCGTCCAGCAGTGCTACCGGGTGAGCGCGGGCCCCGACTTCGTGCTGGTCGTCACCGTGCGCGATATGGACGACTACCACGCGCTGGCCCAGCGGCTGTGGACCGAACACGGCAACGTGCGCCAAGTCAAAGCGTACTTCAGCGTGCACCGCGCCAAATTCGATCCACGGCTGCCGCTGCGGCGTCCCGGCCCAGCGCCGGCCTGACCCGAGCGAGCCCCCTGGCGTATCATTTGGCGGATATCCTTGGCACGAAAGGAGTCGCCGCATGGTCCCCATCCACCGCGCCATCGCGCGCACTTGGGCGCTGGCACTGGCCGCCCTGGCGCTGGGCGCACAGGCGCAAGAACTCGTCAGCGTGCGCAGCTCCGTCGTCAACCTGCGCGCCGCACCCGCGCCCGACGCCGACGTGCAATGGCAACTCAAACGGGGTTACCCCTTGTTGGTCCTGCAGCGCCAGGGCGACTGGCTGCGCGTGCGCGATTTCGAGGGCGACGAAGGCTGGATCGCAGCGCGCGTCACCGGCCCAGAGCGGTACCACGTGGTGCGCACGCGCACGCTCAACCTGCGCAGTGGCCCTGGCCTAGAGTGGCAGGTGGTGGGTCGCGCCCGCTATGGGGACGTGCTGGCCACCGTGCGCCGCCAAGGAGACTGGGTGCAGCTACGCGCCCCGGACGGCAACGGCACGGTTTGGGCGGCCAGCGAACACCTGTGGGGCTGGTGAGCGCGGACCGCCCTCAACGCGCTTTGCGCGGGCGTTGCCAATTCGGCACCGTGACCGGTTTGGCGCGCGCCACCGTGAGCGCACCAGGGGGCGTGTCCTTGGTGACGGTGCTGCCGGCGCCGATCGTGCCGCCCGCCCCCAGTGTCACGGGGGCCACCAGCACGCAGTTGCTGCCGACGTGCACGTCGGCCTCGATCACGGTGCGGTGCTTGGAGGCGCCGTCGTAGTTGGCGGTGATGCTGCCCGCCCCGTAGTTGACGCGCTCGCCCACGGTCGCGTCCCCCAGATAGGCCAAATGGTTGGCCTTGGCCCCGGCCGCCAGCGTGCTGTTTTTGACTTCCACGAAGTTACCGATGTGCACCTCCGGCCCCAGCCGGGTGCCGGGCCGCAGGCGCGCAAAAGGCCCTACCCGGGCATGCGCCCCCACGGTGACACCCGAGCGCTCGCCGTCGATGTGGGTGAAGGGCTCGATGACGGCACCGGCCTCGATGCGTGCGTTGGCGATCACGCAGTGCGCCCCGATGCGCACGCCATCCCCCAGTTCGACCCGCCCCTCGAACACACAGTTGACGTCGATTTCCACGTCCTGGCCGCACACGAGCTCGCCCCGCACGTCCAGACGGGCGGGGTCGGCCAGCCGCACCCCCTGCGCCAGCAACGCATCGGCCACGCGGCGCTGAAGCGCACGCTCCAGCGCCGCCAGCTGCGCGGGACTGTTGACACCGGCCACCTCCAGCGCGTCATCGATGCGGTGCGCCACCACCGGCACACCATCGGCCACCGCGTGCCGCACCACGTCGGTCAGGTAGAACTCGCCCTGCGCGTTATGATTGTCGAGTCGCGACAACCACGCACGCAGGCGGCGAGTCGGCGCGGCCAGAATGCCGCTGTAGACCTCGGTCAGCGCGCGCTCGGCGTCCGTGGCGTCCTTTTCCTCCACGATGCGCTGCACCTCACCGTCGGCGCCGCGCACGAGGCGCCCGTACCCGTGGGGGTCGGCCATCGTGACGGTCAGCAGCGCCAACGCATCCGGGCCCGCACTCGCCTGGGCCGACAGCAACGCGGCCAGCGTCTCGGGGCGCGTCAGTGGGACGTCGCCCGACAGTACCAGGGTCACACCCTCGTCGTCCAGGCACGGCATGGCCTGCTGTACCGCGTGACCGGTGCCCCACTGCGGCTGCTGGCGCACCGCCTGCCAGGGCAGATCGGCGGCCAGCGCGGGCAGCGCGGCCTCCACCTGCTCGGCACCGTGGCCGGTGACCACCACCGCGCGTCGCGCCGCCAGACCGCGCGCCGTGTCCAGCACGTGGCCCAGCAGCGGGCGGCCCGCCAGCCGCTGCAACACCTTGGGCAGCGCGCTCTTCATGCGCGTGCCTTTGCCGGCGGCCAGTATCACGACGTCCACGGTGTGGGACATGGGCTTTCCTCCAAAATTGCCTGCGCGGGTGCCGCGGCACCCGCGAGTCGCGATTATCCCGCGCTCACATGGGGGGAGTCGCGCGCGCCGTCCGACCGAGAGCGACGACACAAAACAGCGACAATTCGCTCCATGCAAGACACGTTCGTTCTCACCCTGTCCTGTCAGGACAAGCCCGGCATCGTGCACGCCGTCTCGGGCTTTTTGCTGGAACTCGGCGGCAATATCGAAGAAGCCGCCCAATTCAACGACCGCGACAGCGGGCGCTTCTTCATGCGCGTGCAGTTCACTTGCCCCGGCCATGACACCAGCGCCCTGCGCGAGGCAGCCAGTGCGTTTGGCGCTCGCCACGGCATGGCGTGCCGCCTGCACCCGTGGCACGAGCCCATGCGCACCGTCATCTTCGTCAGCCAGCAGGGGCACTGCTTGAACGACTTGCTGTTTCGCTGGAAAAGCGGCCTGCTGCGGCTGGACGTGCGCGCCATCATCAGCAACCACCGGGATTTTTACCAACTGGCGGCCAGCTACAACATCCCCTTCCACCACATCCCGGTCACTCCGTCGACCAAAGCCCAGGCCGAGGCACGCCAACTCGAGATCATCGAGCAAGAAGGTGCCGAACTCGTGGTGCTGGCGCGCTACATGCAAATCCTGTCTGACGACCTGTGCGAGCGGCTGGCGGGGCGCGCGATCAACATCCACCACAGCTTTTTGCCCAGCTTCAAGGGCGCCAAGCCCTACCATCAGGCGCACGAGCGCGGCGTCAAGCTCATCGGCGCCACCGCGCACTACGTGACCGCCGATCTGGACGAGGGCCCCATCATCGAACAAGACGTGGCGCGCGTGGACCACAGCATGACGGTGGAGGACTTGACCGCGATCGGCCGCGACACCGAGAGCCAAGTGCTGGCGCGCGCGGTCAAATGGCACAGCGAACACCGCGTGCTGCTCAACGGGCAGCGCACGGTGGTGTTTCGCTGACACCGGGAGCCCCCATGGCCGCCCCGCGCATCCCGCCCATCCAGTGCCTGCTGACCTTCGAGGCGCTGGCGCGCCTGCGCAGCGTGACGCAGACCGCCGACGAGTTGTGCGTCACCCCCAGCGCGGTCAGCCACCGCATCCGTCAGCTGGAGGAGCAGCTCGGCGTCAAGCTGTTCGGGCGTGCCGACTTCTCGCTCACCACCGAGGGCAGTGAATACCTGGCCCAGGTGCGCGAGGGCCTGGCGGCGCTGCAGCGCTTTCCCAGCCGCCACGCCACGCCCGGGCGGCGCAAACTGCGGCTGGCGGTCACGCCCACCTTCGCGCGCTCGATCCTGATGCCGCGGCTCAAGCACTTCTCCGAGGCCTACCCGGAAATCGACCTCACGCTGCAGGTCAGCATCCCGCTGCTGGACGTGGTCGCCGAGGACGCGGACTTGACGATCCGGTTCGGCACCGGGCGCTACCAGGACGTGGAGTTCGCCTGCATCCTCAAGGACGAGGTCACGCCGCTGGCCTCGCCCGCCTTTGCACGGGAACACGGGCCGTTCGAGCGGCCCGAGGACTTGGAAGGCTTGCCCCTGCTGCGCAGTCCGCTGGAGCCGTGGCGCACCTGGTTTGCCGCGCACGACCTGGACTGGCCCGAACCCGTCGAGGGTTCGCAGTTCAACGACATCGGCCTGATGTGTGACGGCGCGGCCGCCGGCATGGGCGTGGCGCTGGTGCGCCTCAAACTGGGCGCGCCGTGGCTGGAAAACGGCACCTTGGTGCGACTGTACCCGCGCAGCGTGCCCAGCCCGCACGCGCATTATTTGTGCTGGCGGGGGGCACGATGGAACGCTGGGAATGCGCGACTTTCGCAGCCTGGCTGCGGCAGGCCATCGGCTGACGGCCTGCGCGCCGCGCAGCATCACTCGATACGGATGCGCTTGCCGACCACCGCGGCCTTCTTGGGCAGCACCAGCGTCAGCACGCCGTTTTCGTACTTGGCGCTGGCTTGCGTCTCGTCGACGTCACCCGGCAGCGCCAGCGTGCGGGAGACCGCACCGAAGTAACGCTCGCTGTGCAGCACCTTGTCGCCGTCGCGCTTGACGTCCTCTTGCTTGACTTCGGCACCGATCGTCACGACGTTGTTTTCCACCGTCACCTGGATCGCGTCCTTGGACACGCCAGGGATCTCGGCGGTGATGGTGTAAGCGTTGTCGGACTCGCTGACGTCGAGCTTGATTTGCTGCGGCAGCGGCTCGCCGTGCAGCGGCCGGATGTAGAAGCCCGGCGCCAGATCGCGGAAGAATTCGTCGAACAGGCTCATACGGCGGGGAATCAGGTTGCTCATGAAAATCTCCTTCGAATCAGAGGGTTCGTGGAGGATGTCCCTCCGGATGGCTGGCCCTCCACCACACCGGCCATCCGCCTTGCTTGGTTTCCTAGATGGGGACCTGCGCACCGGTTTCAAGACCCCAAGCCTGATGGGGTCGAACCCACTGCCGTCCGAGACAACGCGACGCCGCCTCGCCCTGCGCGCCTGCGCTCACACCCCATTGAAGGATTTTTCAGCCCTGTTTGGCCTGGCTGGCCTACACTGCAGGCCAGCCGCGCGTGCATGCGCCCGCACCGAAAGGACTCGCTGCCATGACCACCCACGACCGCCAAGAATCCAACGCCGTGTTGCGCGCCGAGCGACAGGCCGAAGTGGTGCGCGCGCTGGCCGCGGTGCTGCCTGATCACGCCCTGCTCTACACCGCGGAGGACACCACGCCCTACGAGTGCGACGGCCTGACCGCCTACCGCCAGCGCCCACTGGCCGTGGCGCTGCCCGAGACCGAGGACCAGGTGCAGGCCGTGTTGCGCACCTGCCACGCGCTTCAGGTGCCGGTGGTGGCACGCGGTGCGGGCACCGGGCTGTCGGGAGGTGCCATGCCGCACCCGCTGGGCGTGACGTTGTCGCTGGCCAAGTTCAACCGCATCGTCTCCATCGACCCACTGGCACAGACCGCCGTCGTGCAAGCAGGCGTGCGCAACCTGGCCATCAGCGAAGCCGCCGCACCCTTCGGTCTGTACTACGCGCCCGACCCGAGCAGCCAGATCGCCTGCACCATCGGCGGCAACGTGGCCGAGAACTCTGGTGGCGTGCACTGCCTCAAGTATGGGCTGACGCTGCACAACGTGCTCAAAGTGCGCGGCTACACGGTCGAAGGCGAGCCGGTCACGTTCGGGGCCGACGCGCTCGACGCCCCAGGACTCGATCTTTTGCCGCTGGTGGTGGGCTCGGAAGGGATGCTCGCGGTGGTGTTGGAAGTGACGGTGCGCCTCGTCCCCAAACCGCAACTGGCGCGCTGCATCATGGCCAGCTTCGACGACGTGCGCCGCGCCGGCGAGGCGGTGGCCGCGGTGATTGCCGCCGGCATCATCCCTGCGGGACTCGAAATGATGGACAAGCCCATGACGGCGGCAGTGGAGGCTTTCGTACAAGCCGGCTACGACCTGGAAGCCGAGGCGATTCTGCTGTGCGAAAGCGACGGCACGCCCGAGGAAGTGGCGGAGGAGATCGAGCGCATGAGTGCGGTGCTGCGCAGCGCCGGCGCCACGCGCATCGCCGTCAGCCGCGACGAAGCGGAACGGCTGCGCTTTTGGAGCGGACGCAAAAACGCGTTCCCCGCCAGCGGTCGCATCAGCCCAGACTACATGTGCATGGACTCGACCATCCCGCGCAAGCGGCTGGCCGATATCCTGCAGGCCATCCAGCGCATGGAGCAGACTTATGGGCTGCGCTGCGTCAACGTTTTCCATGCGGGCGACGGCAACCTGCACCCACTCATCCTGTTCGACGCCAACGACCCCGACCAGCTCCAGCGCGCCGAGCGCTTCGGCGCCGACATCCTGGAGACGAGTGTCGCCATGGGCGGCACCATCACCGGCGAGCACGGCGTGGGGGTGGAAAAGCTCAACAGCATGTGCGTTCAATTCAGCCCGGCCGAGCGCGAGCAGATGATGGCCATCAAACGCGCCTTCGACCCCCGGGGGCTGCTCAACCCGGGCAAGGTCATCCCCACGCTGCAGCGCTGCGCCGAGTACGGCAAGATGCTGGTGCGCGGCGGGCGCCTGCCCCATCCCGACCTTCCGCGCTTTTGATTCCGCGCGGCCCACGCGGGCCATATCGAGGCTGCCGCGGCTTGCGCTACAGTTGCCAGCATGCAGCCGCTGCCCCGCGACCCCTGGCCCTCGCACCTGCCGCCGTCGTTTTTTGCCGCCCTGTCGGCCGAGGGCGATGACCAGCCCAGCGACACGGCGGCGGTGGATGCCACGGCGACCCTGCAGCGCCTGCTGTTGGCGCTGCCCGATGGGGTGCTGAGCCTGGATGCGCACTGGCGCTGCCGCCACGCCAACCCCGCCGTGCAGCCGCTGCTGCGCCCCTCCCTGTCGTGGGAGCACGTCGCTGGGCAATCCTGGCACGAGGTGCTGGACGACGAGTGGATCGAGGCGCTGTTGCCCTGGATGGCCACCGTGATGCGCGGCGAGGCCGGGCAATTCACGCTGCAACGCGGCCACGATGACCAGGCCCACCACTGGAGGGTGAGCCTGCTGCCCGAGCGCAGCGGCGACGACGTGGTGGGCGCCTTCGTGCTGTTGCGAGACGAAACGGCGATGCAGCAGCAACAGGCCGCGTGGCACGCACAGCAACGTGATCTGCAACAGCGCTTGCAGCACCAGGACGCGCACCTGGCCGAGCAGCAGGCGCGCTGGCAAGCCCTCTCCGGCAGCCTGCGCGACGCCGCGATCTTTTTTTTGGACACCCACGGCGCGATCCAGGACTGGCCCAGCAGCGCCGAGCGCCTGCTGGGCTACGCGGCACCGGCTGTGCTGGGCACCACCGGTCCCGACACCCCCGAGCACCCCCACCCGCTACCGGCCGACACCGCGCTGGCGCTGGAGCGCGCCGCGCTGCTGGGACAAGCCGAATCGACCGGCTGGCTGCGCCGCGCCAATGGCGATCGGCTGTGGGCGCATTGGGTGTTTGCCACGCTCACCGGCCCCCAGGGCGAGCCTCTGGGCACCGCCTGCCTGGTGCGCGACATGACCGAGGCGCGCCGCCTGGAAGCGCTGCTGCGCGAGTGGAACCAGGCGCTCGAGCGCGAGGTGGACGAACGCACCCGCCAGCTGCAGGCAGCGATCGCGGATTTGGAAGCGTTCTCTTACTCCGTCTCGCACGACCTGCGTGCGCCGCTGCGCCACATCACCAGCTACGTGCAGCTGCTGCGCGAGGATTTGGGCGCCGCACCGTCGGCCGACGTCGCCGAGGACCTGCGCATCATCGACGAAGCCGCTACCCGCATGGGCCAGTTGATCGACGGCTTGCTCGCGTTCGGGCGGCTGGGTCGCACCGACCTGCGACGCCAGCCGGTGGACATGCTCGACCTGCTACGCAGCAGCCTCAACCGCGTCCAGCACGACCCCAGCCTGCGCCGGGCCGATGGTGAGGTTGAACTGCACTTGCCCGCCGGTTTACCTGCGGTGGAGGGCGACCCCCTGCTGCTGTCCCAGGTCTGGGACAACCTGCTGGGCAATGCGTTCAAATACAGCCGCCCGCGCCAGCCCGCCATCATCACGGCAGGGGGCGAGGTACGCGATGCGTCCGATGGCACTCGCGAAGCCGTATTCTGGGTGCGCGACAACGGCGTCGGCTTCGACCCCGCGCGGGCCGAGCGCTTGTTCGGTGTCTTTCAGCGCCTGCACCGCCCGCAGGACTTCGAAGGCACGGGTATCGGCCTGGCGCTGTGCCGCCGCATCATCGAGCGCCACGGCGGCCGCATCTGGGCGGAGAGCCAGCCCGAGCAGGGTGCCACGTTCGCGTTCACCCTGCCGTTGGCGGCGCCGTCGGGTCACGCCACCACCGCGCCGGATGCCACCCACCCCAGCCCATGACATCACCCGTTTGGCTCGACCCGCGCGCCACGGCCGACGCCTTGCCCTATCCCAGCTTGGCGGACACCATCGAGGCCGTGCTGCGCGACGCTCGCGTCACCGTTCCGCCGCGCCAGGTGCTGACACTCGCGGCAGGCGGTAGTCTGTTCGTGATGCCGGCGTTCGATGAGACGGTCGCCATCACCAAACTCATCACGTTCGTCGCCGACAACCCCTCGCGCGGGCTGGCCACGATCCAAGGCGACGTCCTGGTGTTCGATGCGCGCGATGGCCGCCGACGCCTGGTGCTGGACGGCCCCACCGTCACCGCACGGCGCACGGCGGCGGTATCGCTGTTGGCGGCGCGTCGGCTCGCGCCCAAGCCGCAGGGCCCGCTACTGATCGTGGGAGCCGGGGTACAAGGCCGCGCCCACCTCGAGGCGTTTGCCGTTGGCTTGGGCGTGCGTGAAGCGCACATTGCCTCCCGCAGCGCCGCCAGTGCGGACGCCTTGGTGCGTCATGCCCGGTCCTTGGGACTGCAAGCGCGGCACGTGGACGATGCCAACGCCGCATTGGCGGACTGCCCACTGGTTGTTAGCTGTACGCCCGCCCACACGGTCGTGCTGCACACCGCGCCCCGGCCCGACGCCTTTGTGGTGGCAGTGGGGGCTTTCACCCCCCGCATGGTGGAATGGGCACCAACGGTTTGTCGGCACGTGGCCGCGACAGGCACCCTGTTGGTGGACACCCGCGACGCGGACCACGAGGCCGGCGATCTGCTGCAGGCAGGAATCGACGTCACTGCATTGCCCACACTGGCCGATGTGGTGTGCGAAACCCCCGCCTGGCAGCGGGTGGCATGTCACGATGGCCCCATTTTTTTCAAGAGCTGCGGCTGGGCCGGCTGGGACTTGGCCGCGGCTCGATGCGCGCTGGCGGCGCAGACCCGGCGTGCCAGCCCCGGTTCAACCCCTCCCTGATGAAGGATTCAACCATGGTGCAACGCTTCGACGTCGGACCGCGCTTGTCCGAGATGGCCATCCACCACGGCACGGTTTATTTGGCGGGGCAGGTGCCCGACGATCCGACCCAAGACATCGAAGGCCAGACGCGCCAGGTATTAGGCATGATCGACGCCTTGCTGGCGCGCGCGGGCACCGACAAAACGCGGCTGCTGATGGTGCAGATTTTTCTGGCCGACCTGGCGGACTACGACGGCATGAACCGCGCCTGGGACGCGTGGGTGCCCACGGGGCACACGCCGCCGCGCGCCACGGTGCAAGCGCGCCTAGCGCGGCCCGAGTGGAAGATCGAGATCGTCGCCACCGCGGCCCTGTAGCGACCGGCGCCGCTGGGCTGCACCGACGCCCTCAACGGTACGTGCGCAGGTGGATGCTGGTCTCGGTGCTGTGGATGCCCTTGATCAGCCGGATGCGCTCGAGGATGTCTGACAGCTCGTGCATGGACAGCGCCTCCAGCTCGGCCAGCAAGTCCCAGCGACCGTTGGTGTCGTGCAATTTCACCACCCCCGGCTCGCCCAGCAGGCTGGCGATCACCGCACGCGTCTGGTTGCCCTCGACCAGCACGCTCATCCAGGCGCGGATGCGCTCGGGCTCGGCCTCGGGGCGCAGGCGCACCGTGTAGCCGAGGATGACGCCCGCGTCTTCCAGCTTGCGCATGCGGTTGGTCACGGTGCCGCGCGAGACGTTCAGTTTGTAGGCCAAATCGGCGACGCTCAGACGAGCGTTGCGGCGCAGCAGCGCGATGAGGGCTTGGTCGATCTCGTCCATCGTGCTCGCATTCTGACATATTGACAATCGATCTTTGGCATTTCGTCAACCTACCAACGAAACGTCAACGTTTTGACGTTTTACTTTGACAGGCGTCTGGCGCACACTGCGGGGTACACGCAGCGCTCCCGCTCCCGAGGAGCCGCACACCGACACGACTGGAGACCCGCATGACCACCCCTTTCCCGCTGACGCCCCGCATCGCCACCCGCTACATCAGCGCACCGACCATGGTGCGGCTGGTGCAGACGGTTGGCGTGGCGCAGAGCATTCGTGACATCGCCCAGCGCGTCCGCGCCGATTTTTGCCGGTGGAGCGACTTCGACAAAACGGCGCGCGTGGCCAACCATTCGGACGTCGGCGTCATCGAACTGATGCCGATCGCCGACACCGTGCGCTACAGCTTCAAATACGTCAATGGCCACCCCAAAAACACGCGCGACGGGCTGCCCACGGTGATGGCATTCGGCGTACTGGCCGACGTGCGCACCGGCGCGCCACTGCTGCTGAGCGAACTAACGCTGACCACCGCGCTGCGCACCGCGGCCATGTCGGCGCTCGCCGCGCAAGCCCTGGCGCGCCCCGACAGCCGGGTGATGGCGCTGATCGGCAACGGTGCGCAGGCCGAGTTTCAGGCGCTGGCGTTCCAGCACCTGCTCGGCATCACCGAGCTGCGCCTGTTCGACACCGACCCCGCCGCCACCGACAAACTCGTGGCCAACCTGCACGACAGCGGCCTGGTGCTGACGCGCTGTACCAGCACGGCCGAAGCGGTGCGGGGCGCAGACATCGTCACCACCGTCACCGCCGACAAGACCAACGCCACCATCCTGACACCAGAAATGATCGAGCCCGGCATGCACATCAACGCGGTCGGCGGGGACTGCCCGGGCAAGACCGAGCTTCACGCCGATGTGTTGCGCATGGGCCGCGTGTTCGTCGAGTACGCCCCCCAGACCCGCATCGAGGGGGACATCCAGCAACTGCCGCCCGATTTTCCGGTCACCGAGCTGTGGGAAGTGCTGACCCAGCGCGCCCCGGGACGCCAAAGCGCGCAGGACGTGACCGTGTTCGATTCGGTCGGCTTCGCGCTGGAGGATTATTCGGCCTTGTGCTTCGTGTACGAGACCGCGCAGCGCCTGGGACTGGGCGAGACGTTGGATTTGATCCCCACCCTCGACGACCCGAAAGACCTGTTCGGCACGCTGCGCGCGCGCCGGGCCGCGCTGCGCCGCGCGGCTTGAGGGCACCCGTACCCACCGCGCCTACCGCAACAGCGGGAGGCGGTGGGTATGTTTCACCTCCTCCATGACGGCATAGGTGCGCGTCTCGCGCACGCCGGGCAGCTGCCACAGCACGTCGCCCGCAAAGCGGCGGTAGTCGGCCATATCGGCCACGCGCGTCTTGACCAGGTAGTCGAAGCCACCCGCCACCATGTGGCACTCCAGCACCTGGGGGGCCGCTTGCACCGCAGCCTTGAACTGTTCGAACACGTTGGGGGTGGTGCGATCGAGCAGCACCTCCACGAACACCAACAGCCCGGCACCGAGCTTTGCCGGGTCGAGCCGCGCCTCGTACCCCAGGATGTAGCCCTCGCGCGTCAGGCGCTGCACCCGTGCCAGGACCGCCGTCGGCGATAACGCCACCGCCTCGGCCAACTTCAGATTCGTGATGCGCCCGTCGCGCTGCAGTACATCCAGGATGCGCAGGTCGATGCGGTCGAGCTCGTGCAGGGGTCGAGCGGCGCCCGTCACTTCCGACATTTTCACTACTCCATCGCCAAAAAAAGAAATCCTATTCGGAATTATCGGCTGCAAACTTTCGCAATATTAGCCTCGGAAGCCGAACCATGAACGCGCACCGCGAATCTTTGTCACCCGTACCCGACTGGGTGCAGCCGCCCTTTGCGCCCCCCACGTGGCCGCGCGCCGACACCATGCGCGCGCTGCCGCCACGCCACCGGGCAGCCGAGACCGCGTTGCTGCCCGCCCTGCTGGAGCTGGCCCACCTGCCCGATGCGCAGCGCGAGCGGGTCGCCGCCCTGGCCCAACGGCTCGCCGGTGCGCTGCGCGCCCGGGCACCCCAGGCGGGACGGGAGGGGCTGGTGCAAGCGCTGCTGCAGGAGTACGCGCTGTCCTCCCAGGAAGGCGTGGCCCTGATGTGTCTGGCCGAGGCCCTGCTGCGCATCCCGGACGCCGCCACGCGCGACGCGCTCATCCGCGACAAGATCGGCCGCGGCGATTGGCGTGCGCACCTGGGCCGCAGCCCATCGCTGTTCGTCAACGCCGCCACCTGGGGCCTGCTGCTGACGGGCAAACTCACCGCCACCCACAGCGAAGATGGGCTGGGCAGCGCGCTGGCGCGGCTGCTGCGCCGTGGTGGTGAGCCGCTGGTGCGCCAAGGGGTGGATCTGGCCATGCGCCTGATGGGCGAACAATTCGTCATGGGCGAGACGATCGAAGGCGCCCTGCGCCGTGCGCAGCGGCGCGAGGCGCAGGGCTTTCGCTACTCCTACGACATGCTGGGTGAAGCGGCGTTGACCGCCGACGACGCACAGCGCTATTTCGAGGCCTACCGCCACGCGACCGACGCGATCGGCGCGGCCAACGCGGGCCGAGGCGTCATCGACGGCCCCGGCGTGTCGATCAAGCTGTCGGCCTTGCACCCGCGCTACAGCCGCGCGCAATATGCTCGCGTCATGGAGGAGCTCTACCCGCGCCTGCTGGCGCTGGCGCAGGCCGCGCGTGCCGTGGATATCGGCCTGCACATCGACGCCGAGGAAAGCGAGCGGCTCGAACTCTCGCTCGACCTGCTCGAGCGCCTGTGCCACGAGCCGACCCTGGCGGGCTGGAACGGTATCGGCTTCGTCATCCAGGCCTATCAGAAGCGTGCCCCGGCGGTGGTGGACCATGTCATCGCGCTGGCGCGACGCAGCGGCCACCGGCTGCTGGTGCGCTTGGTCAAGGGCGCGTATTGGGACAGCGAAATCAAGCGCGCGCAACTCGACGGCCTGGACTACCCGGTCTATACCCGCAAAGCGTACACGGACGTGTCCTACCTGGCGTGCGCACGCCGGCTGCTGGCGGCACCCGACGCGGTGTTTCCGCAGTTTGCCACCCACAACGCGCACACGCTCGCCGCCATCCACGAGATGGCCGATCCCTCGACGTGGCACCCGCAGCAGTACGAGTTTCAGTGCCTGCATGGCATGGGCGAGCCGCTGTACGAGCAGGTCGTCGCGCCGCCCAGCGCGGGCGGTCTGGGACGGCCGTGCCGCATCTACGCGCCGGTGGGTACCCACGAGACGCTGCTGGCCTATTTGGTGCGGCGGCTGCTGGAAAACGGCGCCAACACCTCGTTCGTGCACCGCGTCGCCGACCCGGCCATTCCGTTGGAGGCACTGACCGAAGATCCGGTGGCCACCGTGCAGGCGTGGGCCGCGGCCGAGGGGCAAGTCGGCCGACCGCACCCCCACATTCCCGCCCCGGCGGCACTCTACGGCGGCGCGCGGGCCAACAGCGCCGGGCTGGATCTGGCCGACGAGGCCGCACTGGCCATGCTGCAACAAGCGCTCACCGACAGCCGCCGTGCGCCGCTGCAGGCGCAGGCGCTGCTGGCCGATGGGGCCACCCCCAGCGGCCCCGCGCGCACGGTGCGCAACCCCGCGCGCCACGCCGACGTCGTCGGGGTGGTCCACGAAGCCAGCGCGGACGATGCGCGCACGGCCCTGCACGCCGCCGCGCGGGCCGCGGCCACCTGGGCCCACACGCCGCCCGCGCAGCGTGCGGCGGTGTTGCGCGCCGCCGCCGACCGGCTGCAAGCCGATCTGCCGGGCTGCGTGGCCCTGCTGATGCGCGAAGCGGGCAAGACCGCCGCCAACGCCGTGGCCGAGGTCCGCGAGGCGATCGACTTCTTGCGCTACTACGCCGCCCAAATCACCGACGCCCATTGGCCAGCCGACGCGCCCGTCCTCGGCCCCGTGGTCTGCATCAGCCCGTGGAACTTTCCGCTGGCGATCTTCACCGGCCAGATTGCGGCCGCACTGGCCGCGGGCAACCCCGTGGTGGCCAAACCGGCGGAGCAAACGCCCCTGATCGCCGCGCGCATGACCGCGTGGCTGCACGACGCAGGGGTGCCGCGCGACGTGTTGCAACTGCTGCCGGGCGCGGGCGAGACGGTGGGCGCGGCGCTGGTGGCCGACCCGGCGACGGCGGGCGTGCTGTTCACCGGCTCCACCGAGGTCGCGCGGCTGCTGCAGCGCTCGCTGGCCCAGCGGGTGGCGCGCGACCCGGACGGCCGCGTGCGACCCGTGCCGCTGGTGGCCGAGACGGGCGGCCAAAACGCCATGGTGGTCGACACCTCGGCCCTGCCGGAGCAGGTGGTGCAAGACGTCCTCACCTCCGCCTTCGACAGCGCGGGGCAGCGCTGCTCGGCCCTACGCGTGCTGTGCGTGCAAGAGGAGGCGGCCGACCGCATCCTGACCATGCTGCGCGGCGCGATGGCCGAGCTGCGCGTGGACGACCCGGGGCGGCTGGCCACCGATGTCGGGCCGGTCATCGACGCGGCAGCGCGCGACGGCATCCTGCGCCATATCGAGGCGATGCGCGCGCGCGGCTACCCGGTGTGGCAAGTCCCGCTGCCACCGCAGGCAGGGGCCGGGACCTTCGTGCCGCCCACCGTGATCGAGCTGCCTGGACTCACGTTGCCCACGCGCGAGGTCTTCGGCCCCGTGCTGCACGTGGTGCGCTGGCGACGCGAGCAACTGGGCGAGCTCGTCGAGGCCATCCACGCCACCGGCTACGGACTGACGTTTGGCGTGCACAGCCGCATCGACGAGACCATCGAGCACCTGACCCACACCGTGCGCGCGGGCAATCACTACGTCAACCGCAACATGGTGGGCGCCGTGGTGGGCGTGCAACCATTCGGCGGCGAGGGGCTGTCGGGCACCGGACCGAAGGCAGGCGGCCCCCTGTATCTGTACCGGCTGCTGGCACGCGCCCCCGCGGATGCCGTGACACGCGCCCTGGCGTTTGCGGGCGCGCCACAACCCGAGGACTGGCGCACGCCGCTGCTGCTGCGTGGCCCCACTGGGCAGCGCGACGAATACCGGCTGCTGCCCCGCCAGCGCGTGCTGTGCGTGGCCAGCGACGCCAGCGTGCGCCAAGCCATGCAAGCGCGGGTGCGCGCCACGGGTGGGGAGCCGACCGAGGACGGGGCCAGCGACTTCGACGCCGTGCTGTTCGACGGGGATGCGAGCGCGCTGATCGACGTGCAGCAGCGGATCGCAGTCCGTGTCGGCCCGGTCATCCCGGTTCAGGCGTGGCAAGGAGCGGACACCCTGCCGCCCGGGTTGCTTGCCGAGCGCAGCGTCAGCACCAACACCGCCGCGGCGGGCGGCAATGCGAGTCTGATGACGCTGACCTGATCACGCCACGCGGGGGCGGTACGCGATCCCGAGCTCCCGCATTACCGCGGCTCGGTGGGCGGCGGTCGGCGACCGAAGATGGCACTGCCGACCCGCACCATCGTGCTGCCTTCGGAGATGGCGGCCTCCAGATCGTCGCTCATCCCCATCGAGAGGGTGTCGAACCCGTCTGGGTTGCCCAGGCCCGCACGAACCTCGGCAAACAGCGCTGCCACGCGCGCAAAGACCGCCCGCATCGCGGTGGGCGTGGGTTGCGGGTCGGGGATGGCCATCAGGCCACGCAGCCGCAAGCGCGGCAGCGCCACCACCGCGCGCGCCAGCGCCAGCGCCTCGTGCGACGCCACGCCGGCTTTCGTGGCCGCCCCATCGACGTTGACCTGCAGGCACACCTGCAGCGGCGGCCGGTGCGCCGGGCGCTGCTCGCTCAGGCGCTGGGCAATCTTGAGCCGATCGATTGACTGCACCCAATCGAACGACTCGGCCACGAGCCGCGTCTTGTTGCTCTGCAGCGGCCCGATGCAGTGCCACTCCAGCCCCTCGATGCCGCGCGCACGCACGGCATCGATCTTGGCCACCCCCTCTTGCACATAGTTTTCGCCGAAGGCGCGCTGTCCGGCCGCGTGGGCCTCGGCAACGGCGTCGGGACCAAACGTCTTGGAGACGGCCAGCAGCCGCACCGACGCCGGATCGCGCCCATGGCGCAGGCAGGCCTGTTGGATGCGCGCACGCACGGCTTGGAGGTTGGCGGCGATCGTTGCCATAATCGGAACAAATGGATGTGACACAACTGCTGGCCTTCGCGGTCAAAAACAAGGCATCGGACTTGCATCTGTCGGCGGGCCTGCCGCCGATGATACGGGTGCACGGCGACGTGCGGCGCATCAATGTCGAGCCGCTGGACCACAAACAGGTGCACGGCATGGTGTACGACATCATGACCGATGCCCAGCGCAAGGCGTACGAGGAGTTCCTGGAATGCGACTTCTCGTTCGAGATCGCGGGGCTGTCGCGCTTTCGGGTCAATGCGTTCAACCAGCACCGCGGCGCCGCTGCCGTGTTTCGCACCATTCCCTCCAAGGTGTTGACGCTGGAGGACTTGAACTGCCCGCGCATCTTCGCCGACCTGGCCATGAAGCCGCGCGGGCTGGTGCTGGTCACCGGGCCCACCGGCTCGGGCAAATCGACCACGCTGGCGGCCATGGTCAACCACCGCAACGAAAACGACGCCGGGCACATCCTGACGATCGAGGATCCGATCGAATTCGTGCACGAACCCAAGAAGTGCCTGATCAACCAGCGCGAGGTCGGGCCGATGACCCACTCGTTCTCGGCTGCGCTGCGCTCGGCGCTGCGCGAAGACCCGGACGTGATCCTGGTGGGCGAAATGCGTGACCTGGAGACCATCCGGCTGGCGATGACCGCCGCCGAAACCGGTCACCTCGTCTTCGGCACCCTGCACACGTCGAGCGCGGCCAAAACCATCGACCGTATCGTGGACGTGTTCCCGGCCGAAGAAAAGGACATGATCCGCACCATGCTGTCCGAGTCGCTGGTGGCGGTGATCTCGCAGACCCTGCTCAAGACGGCCGATGGCAAAGGCCGGGTGGCCGCGCACGAGATCATGGTGGGCACGCCCGCCATCCGCAACCTGATCCGGGAAAACAAGGTGGCGCAGATGTACTCGGCCATCCAGACCGGGCAGCAGCACGGCATGCAGACGCTGGACCAGGCACTCATCGAACTGGTGCGGCGCAACGTGGTGACGGCCCAGGAAGCGCGCAGCAAAGCCAAGATCCCGGACAATTTCCCCGTCTGACGGCCTGCCGGCCAGGAGCGCGCCATGGAACGCGATCAAGCAAGCAACTTCATCCACGAACTGCTGCGGCTGCTGGTCAGCCGCAACGGCAGCGACCTGTTTCTGACGGCCGACTTCCCACCGGCGATCAAGGTCGACGGGGCCATCACGCGCGTGTCGCCGCAGCCACTGACCGGCCAACACACACAGGCGCTGGCGCGCGCCATCATGAACGACAAGCAGGCGGCCGAGTTCGAGCGCACCAAGGAGTGCAACTTCGCCATCGCGCCGGCCGGCATCGGGCGTTTTCGCGTCAACGCCTTCGTGCAAATGGGCAAGGTGGGGCTGGTGTTGCGCACCATCCCGTCGCGCATCCCGACCATCGACGAACTCGGCCTGCCGCAGGTCCTCAAGCAGCTGGCGCTGGCCAAGCGCGGCATCTGCATCGTTGTCGGCGGCACGGGCACCGGCAAATCCACCACACTGGCGGCGATGGTCGATTGGCGCAACGAGCACACGCACGAGCACATCGTCACCATCGAGGATCCGGTGGAGTTCGTCCACACCCACAAAAACTGTATCGTCACCCAGCGCGAGATCGGCATCGACACCGACGACTGGGAAATCGCGCTCAAGAACTCGCTGCGGCAGGCACCCAACGTCATCCTCATGGGCGAGATCCGCGACCGCGAAACCATGGAACACGCGATCGCATTTTCCGAAACCGGTCACCTGTGTCTGGCCACGCTGCACGCCAACAGTGCCAACCAGGCGATGGAGCGCATCATCAACTTCTTCCCGCAAGACCGGCACGCGCAATTGCTCAAGGACGTCTCGCTCAACCTCCGCGGCATGGTGGCGCAGCGGCTGCTGCCACGCGAGGATGGCAAGGGGCGCGTGGCCATCGTCGAAGTGCTGCTCAACAGCGCCCTGATCGCCGACCTCATCATGAAGGGCGAGATCCACGAGATCAAGGAAGTGATGAAGCGCAGCACCGAGGTCGGGATGCAAACCTTCGACCAAGCGCTGTTCGATGCTTTCGAGGCGCGCCAGATTTCCTACGAAGACGCGGTGCGCAACGCCGACTCGCAAAACGACATCAAGCTGCGCATCAAGCTGGAGAGCCAGCGCGCCCGCAACAGCGACCTGGCGGCCGGCACCGAACACTTGCAAATCGTCTGACCCCCACCCCATGTCCCCGACCGTTCAACCCAAACCCAGCTACGAACCCATCGCCTCGCATCGTGTCGCCTTTTTGGGACTGGGCGTCATGGGCTACCCGATGGCGGCGCACCTGGCGCTGGCCGGCCACCGCGTGACGGTCTACAACCGCACCCCATCCAAGGCGCAGGCATTCGTGCAGGCCTTCCGACACCTGGGTGTCGCCGCAGCAGCGACGCCGCGCGAGGCCGCCGCCGGGGCCGCGCTGGTCTTTGCCTGCGTCGGCAACGACGACGATCTGCGCCAGGTCACGCTGGGTGAGCACGGCGCCTTCGCCGGCATGGCGCCCGAGGCGATCTTCGTCGATCACACGACGGCGTCGGCCGAAGTGGCGCGCGAACTCGACGCGCAAGCGCGCGCGCGGGGCTTGCACTTCATCGACGCGCCCGTCTCCGGCGGTCAGGCAGGGGCCGAAAATGGCGTGCTCACCGTCATGTGCGGCGGCGATGTGCAGGCGTTCGAGCGCGCCCGCCCGGTCATCGCTGCCTACGCACGCGCGGTCACGCGCATCGGCGACAGCGGTGCCGGCCAGTTGGCCAAGATGGTGAATCAGATTTGCATCGCGGGTCTGGTGCAGGGACTGGCCGAAGCCATCGCCTTCGGGCAGCGCGCTGGCTTGGACATGCCACTGGTGCTGGACGTGATCGGCAAGGGCGCCGCCCAGAGCTGGCAGATGGACAACCGGGGCAAGACCATGGTCGAGGACCGCTTCGACTTTGGTTTTGCCGTGGACTGGATGCGCAAAGACCTCGCGCTCGTGCTGCAGGAGGCGCGCCGCAACGGCGCGCGTCTGCCCGTGACGGCGCTGGTGGACCAGTTTTACGGCGATATCCAGCAAATGGGTGGCGGCCGCTGGGACACGTCCAGCCTGATCCGGCGCCTGCGCTGAAACCCACCGATCCGCCCGCCGGGCGTCACTGGGGCGGCGTGGCCGGGGTGTTTTGCGGGGGCGGGGGCGGCTGCAACCGCGCCAGCTCGGCCTCGCTGATGATTTCGAACACCCGCACGACGCGCTGCACACCGGGCACGGTGCGCACCACCTCGGCGGCGCGGTTGGCCTCGCGCTGCGTGACCAGCCCCATCAGATAGACGGTGCCGCGCTCGGTCACGACCTTGAACGCGTTGGCCTGCAGGTCCTTGGCGTCGAGCAGCGCGGCCTTGACCCGTGCCGTCACCAGCGCATCGGCGGAACGCGCGCTCAGCGACGGCGACCCCATGACCGCCAACTCATCGACCACGGCCACGACATTTTCAACGCCCTGCACGACGCGCAGCACCGTCTGGCGATCGGCCTCGCTGGCAATCTCGCCAGTCAGCAGCACGCGCCGGTTGAAGCTGGTGACGTTGATGCGGCCACGCTCGCCGAGCTGCTCGCGCAGCCGGTTGGCGGCCTTGAGCTCAATGGCCTGATCTTCGAGCTGGGCACCACTGGTGCGGCGATCGGTGGCCACCAGCACCGTGCCGCCCACGGCGGCACTCACCACCAACGGGGCACAGCCCGACAACGGTGCCAGCAGCGCTGCCGCGGACAACGCGGTCAGCGCAAACCGCCAAGCCAAGGGTCTGCCAAGCGTGAAGGCGTGTTTCATGGTTCGAGGATCTCCGCTTCGGTTTCTTCACCCAACAATTGCACGTCGATGGCGTCGCCGATGGCATGCAGCGCTACCAGGTGTGCCTCGTGCACGCGCGCCGGTCGCTCGGTCGGCACTGCGACCAGGACGTCGGTCGGCCGCAGCACATCGGCCAGCACACCGGGCCGCGCACTGGCCAGCAGCACCACGGTCATCTCGCGCTCGTGCGCGGCTTCGATCGCCGCCAGCGCATCGGGCGCGTCGGGGACGGCCGAAATGACCAAAAGGGTATCACCGGGCAGGCCCAACGCGCGCAACTGACGCACGATGGGCGAGGCGCCGGGCGGTGCACCCATGGGCACCGAGGTCGTGAGGGCCGGATCGACCCCCAGCGCCAGTGCCGCCAGCTCGGGGCGCTCGCGCTCGAAACGCCCCACCATCTGGGCGACGAACGACTGTGCCAGTGCGGCCGACACGCCCGTACCCCACACCAGCACCTTACCGCCCGCGGTCAGGCTGGCCAGCAGGGCGCCCACCGCCGCCTCCAGCGCCGGGCCCACGGCCTGCGCGCACTGGTACTGCAAATCGGCGCCGTCGACGAGGTGTTGCTGGATGCGGTGCAAAAGCATGGGGGGCAATCTTATCGGGTTGCGGCGTCAGTCCCAGCCAGTGGCATCGAAAGCGCCGCGCAACCATTCGATGCGAGGCGGCTCGGGCCCCTCCAGTTCCCCGTCGATCACCACGACGTCGAACCGGCACCGCGGCACGTGTGACAAGCGGGCCAAAAAATGGCGCGCGGCAAAAACGATGCGACGCTGCTTGACCCAGCCGACACTGGCCGCCGCCCCGCCGTGATCGGCGCGCGTGCGCTGACGCACCTCGACGAACACCAGCGTGCCGTCAGCCTCGGCCATAATGAGATCGACCTCGCCGCCGCCGCGGCCCGGGCTGCGCACGTTGCGTTGTACCAACCGCAGCCCATGCGCCTGCAGGTACTGCAGGGCCCGCGCTTCGGCGGCGTCGCCGCGCGCCTTGCCGCCCGGGCGGACCGGCGCCGATCGTCGATTGTCGTGAGTCGCCATCGTGAATACCCTCGCCGTGCCTGCCGCCACGCCTGCCATCGACCCCTCGCCGGGGGATACCCTCGGACGGCTGGCCGCATCCCAGCATTATCCCGTCGGCACCTTGTACGTCGTGGCCACGCCGATCGGCAACTTGGCCGACATCACCCTGCGCGCCCTGCACGTGCTGCGCCTGGTCGATGCCGTGGCCTGCGAGGACACGCGCCACTCGGCACGGCTGCTGCAGGCATACGGTCTGCAAGCGCCATTGCTGGCGGTGCACGAACACAACGAGGCGCGCGCGGCCGAGACCATCGTCGCGCGGCTGCAGCGGGGCGAGCGCATCGCCTACGTCAGCGACGCGGGCACCCCGGGCTTGAGCGACCCCGGGGCGCGCCTGTGCGCCGCGGTGCGCCGGGCCGGGCTGCGCACCGTGCCCGTGCCCGGTGCCAGCAGCGTCACCGCATTGCTCAGTGTGGCGGGCATCGCGGCGGGCACCGTCACCGTGGTGGGTTTTTTGCCCCCCAAAGGCGCGGCGCGCGCGCGTGCCTGGCAGCGCTGGCGCCACAGCGATACGGGCCTGGTGTTGCTGGAGGCACCGCACCGCATCGATACGCTGGCGGCCGAACTGGCCGAACTGGGCGAGCGCCCCGTCACCGTCGGGCGCGAGCTGACCAAACAGTTCGAAGACATCGTGACCCTGCCGTGCGCGGCGGTGCGCCAGTGGCTCGCGGCCGACCCCCAGCGGCGACGCGGCGAGTTCACGCTCGTCGTGCACCCGCTGGACGAGACGCCCCCCCGCGGCGAGGACGCGCTCGATGCGCAGGCCACGCGCGCGCTCGAGGTGCTGCTGCAAGAGCTGCCCCTCAAAACCGCGGCGCGGCTGGCCAGCACCCTCACCGGCGCGTCCCGGCACGCGCTGTACCAATGGGCTCTGTCGCGGCGCGCCGATGCGTCGCCCGACTGACACATATCCGTGCTACACCCGGCTGCGATGAAACGTCTGTCCCAATACTTTCTGCGGGGTCTGCTCGCCCTGCTGCCGATTGGCATCACGCTGTACCTGCTGACCGCGCTGGTGGTGTGGTCGGAGCAGCTCGCGCTGTCGCTGCTGCGCCCGGTGATCGGCGACTTCTATGTGCCCGGGCTGGGCCTGCTGCTGACCGCTGCGCTGGTGCTCGTGGTCGGCTTTCTGGTCTCGACACAAGCCACGGCCCGGCTGCTGGACTGGGTAGAGCTGCCCTTTACCAACCTGCCGGTGGTCAAGAGCATTTATGCCTCGCTCAAGACGTTTGCCGACTATTTTTCCCCGCAACGCCGCGAATCCGCGGCGCAGCAGGTCGTGATCCTGCGCCCCCCAGGCGCCGAATGGGAGGTGGTAGGCCTGGTCACGCGCCACCATCTGCAGGGGCTGCCGAGCGGCTTTCTGCCCGGCGACCGGGTGGCGGTGTACCTGCCCATGGGCTACATGATCGGGGGCTACACCCTGTTCGTGCCGCGCAGCTGGATCACTCCCATCGAGATGTCCGTCGAGGAGGCCATGCGCTCGGCGCTGATCGCCTGGATGACCAGCCCCGCCCGTACCGATGCCAACCCACCCGGGCGCCCCGCGCCTACCCATACCCCGCCTGCGCCATGAGCATTCGCAACCTCGATTTTCTGTTTTCACCGCGCCGGGTCGCGGTCTTTGGCGCCTCCGACCGCCCGGGGAGCGTCGGTGGCACCGTCTGGCGCAACCTGGCGCGTGGCTTCCAGGGGGTGCTCTTCGCCGTCAACCCGCGCCAGCCCGCGCTGGGTGTGCCCGTGGCGCGCGACCTAGACGACCTGCCCTGTGCGCCCGACCTGGCCGTCATCTGCACCCCGCCCGCCACCGTACCCGGGCTGATCGCGCGCCTGGGCGCGCGCGGCACGCGCGCCGCGGTGGTCGTGACCGCTGGCCTGGACGCGCGTCAGAAACAGGCCATGCTCGACGCCGCGCGCCGCCACACGCTGCGCATCCTGGGGCCCAACTGCATCGGTATGCTGGTGCCCCACCTTGGGCTCAACGCCAGCTTTGCGCATGCGGACGCTCAGCCGGGCCAGATTGCGTTCGTCTCGCAGTCGGGGGCGTTGGTGACGGCCGTACTCGACTGGGCCAACGACCGTGGCATCGGGTTTTCGCACTTCGTCTCGCTCGGTGAGCACGCGGACGTGGACTTCGGCGACATGCTCGACTACCTGGGCAGCGACGCGCGCACGCGCGCCATCCTGATGTACGTCGAGTCGATCACGGCGCCGCGCAAATTCATGTCGGCCGCGCGCGCCGCGGCGCGCAACAAGCCCGTCATCCTGGTCAAGGCCGGGCGCTCGGCGCAGGGCAGCCGCGCCGCGGCCTCGCACACGGGCGCGCTGGCCGGGTCGGATGACGTGTTCGACGCCGCCATCTCGCGCGCGGGCATGCTGCGCGTCAACACGTTGCATCAGTTGTTTCTGGCCGTGGAGCTGCTGGCGCGCTTCCGCGACAACCGCAGCGAGCGGCTGCTCATCTTGACCAACGGCGGTGGCGCGGGGGTGATGGCCGCCGACGCCGCCGCACACATGGGCGTGGAGCTCGCCACCCTGACCCCAGAAATGGTGGCGCGGCTCGACGCCGTGCTGCCCGGCAACTGGTCGCGCGCCAATCCGGTCGACATCATCGGCGACGCCCCTGCGCAGCGCTACGTGGATGCCCTGCGCATCCTGCGCGACGACCGCGACAGCGCCATTTTGTTCATCCAGGCCCCCACCGCCATCGTGCCCAGCGACGAGATCGCCCAAGCGGTGCTGCCGCTGGTGGCCGAGCGGCCGCCGCGCGTGCTGGGCTGCTGGTTGGGCCACGGCGCGGTGGCCGAGGCGCGGGCACGCTTTCGTGCCGCGGGTATCCCCGACTACCCCACGCCAGAAGAGGCGGTGCGCGCCTTTTCGTTCCTGCGCCAGTACCACCGGCACCAGGCAGAGCTGATGGAAACGCCGCCCGCGCTGCCTGCAGGGCTCGCGCTCGATCTGGAGGGCATTCGCCGCCTGGTGCGCCAAGCGCTGGACGACGGGCAGACCTGGCTCACGGAACCCCAGGCCAAGGAGCTGCTGCGCCTGGCGGGCATTCCCGTGCCCCCCATCCGCACGGTCGGCGCCGACCCGCAAGCGGCCGTCGATGCGGCCGAGGCGCTGGGCTACCCGGTCGTGCTCAAGATTCTCTCAGCCGACATCACGCACAAATCCGACGTGGGCGGCGTGCGGCTGGATCTGCACAACGCACAAGAAGTGCGCGAAGCCGCCGCCGCCATGCTGGCGCGCGTCGCGCAACGACGCCCCGATGCGCGCATCGACGGCTTTACCGTGCAGCCCATGGTGCGGCGCCGCGGCGCGCACGAGCTCATCGTCGGCGCCAGCATCGACCCGCTGTTTGGCCCCGTCATCCTGTTCGGGCAGGGTGGCACGGCGGTCGAGGTGGTGGCGGACCGGGCGCTGGCGCTGCCACCGCTGAACGTGGCGCTGGCCGAGTCGCTCATCGAGCGCACGCGCGTCGCTCGCCTGCTGCGCGGCTGGCGCGACGTGCCGCCGGCGCACCGCCCATCGATCCACACCGCGCTGCTGGCGGTCTCACAGTTGCTGGCCGACGTTCCCGAGATCGCGGAAATCGACATCAACCCGCTGCTCGTCGATGCCCAGGAGGCGATCGCCCTTGATGCGCGCGTGCGCGTCAGCCGCGACCGCCCTGGGGGCGCGGCGCACTTTGCCATCCGCCCCTACCCGCAGGAGCTGATCGAGACCCTCGACTGGCATGGCGAGACGCTGACGCTGCGCCCGATCCGCCCGGAGGACGAGGCACAGCACCTGGCCTTCCTGCAAAAGATGGATCCCGAGGACATCCGCCTGCGCATCTTCTACAGCCGCCGCAGCATCGAGCACAGCGAACTGGCGCGCCTGACACAAATCGACTACGACCGCGAGATGGCGTTCATCGCCACCCGCACCGGCCCCGACGGCCAACCGGAGACGATCGGCGTGGTGCGCGGCATCTGCGACCCGGACAACGAGACGGCCGAATACGGCATCCTGGTGCGCTCCGACCTCAAGGGCCGCGGGCTGGGGCGGCTGCTGATGGACAAACTCATCCGCTACCTGCGTGCGCACGGTACGCGCCGCATCGTGGGCACCGTGCTGCGCGAAAACAAAGGCATGCTGGCCTTGCTGGAAAAGCTGGGCTTCGCCATCACGCCCCACCCGGAAGACCCGGACCTGCGGCACGTCGAGCTGCCGCTGCAGCCCACGCACTGAACCCGCCGCGGCGCGTTCTTGCTACCGTGCCTCGACCGTTCGTCGGATTTTTGTTGCGGCGCAACAAAATGACTTGCGAATGTCACACAAATCCCTATACTTGGGCTCATGTTGCAGCGCAGCATGAACGGTCGGTGATCGAACCGGAACAGGGGAAACCACCAGGGAGGTTGCGCGCAATGGTCCTGTCGTCCATCCACCCATCCGCTCTCAAAGGAGTCTCACCATGATGACCGTCGAACAAATCCTCTCTCTGCACAAAAAGAACGTCGCCACCGCGTTCGATTTGGGTGAAAAAGCCCTGGCCGGTGTCGAAAAGCTCGCCGAGCTGAACCTGCAAACCGCCAAGACCCTGCTGGCTGAAAGCGCCGAGCACACCCAAGCCATGCTGTCCATCAAGGACATGCAAGACCTGGTCGCGCTGCAAAACGCGATGCTGCAGCCCATGGGCGAGAAGGCCGCGGCCTACAGCCGCCACCTGTATGACATCGCCTCCAGCCTGAGCGCCGAATTCGCCAAAGTGGCCGAAGGTCAGGCCGCCGAGGCGCAAAAGCAGTTCGTCAGCGCCCTCGACACAGCTGTCAAGAACGCCCCGCAGGGCACCGAGCCGGCCGTGGCCGCGATGAAAAACGCCGTCTCGACCGCCGCCGCTGCCATGGAGTCGGTGCAAAAAGCCGTCAAGCAAGCCACCGAGCTGGCCGAGGCCAACCTGAAGGCCGTCGCCACCACCGCGGTCAATGCCACCAAGGCCCCGCGCAGCACCGCTGCCAAGGCCTGAACGACCCCGTGCCGGCCTCCCGCACAGCGGGGGGCTTGACGCGACCGAGACACCCCGCCCCCCTAGGTGGCGGGGTGTCGCCTTTTGGGGGCCCCGCATAATCGGGGCTGTTCCCTTCACCCCCATTCGCCTCGAGGAGTTTTTGACATGGGTATCGACACCATCGGCATCATTGGCGCCGGCACCATGGGCAACGGCATCGCCCAGGTGTGCGCCACCAGCGGCCTGTCCGTCGTGATGGTCGACATCAGCGACGCCGCCGTGCAAAAGGGCTTGGCCACCATCCAGGGCAGCCTGGATCGCCTGCTCAAGAAAGAAAAGATTTCCGCTGCCGACAAAGACGCCGCCCTCGCGCGCATCCGCCCCTCGACGCGCTACGAAGACCTGCAGGGCGCGCAGCTCGTCGTGGAAGCCGCTACCGAAAACCTCGAACTCAAGATCAAGATCCTGCGCCAGCTCGACCAGCTGCTCGCGCCAGAGGTGATCGTGGCCACCAACACGAGCTCGATCAGCATCACGCAGCTGGCCGCTGTCACCGGCCGTGCCGAGCGCTTCATCGGCATGCACTTTTTCAACCCGGTGCCGGTGATGGCGCTGGTGGAGATCATCCGTGGCCTGCAAACCAGCGACGCCACGCACGATGCGGTACGCGAACTGGCGCTGCGCCTGGGCAAGACGCCCATCACGGTCAAGAACTCGCCCGGCTTCGTGGTCAACCGCATCCTGGTGCCGATGATCAACGAGGCCTTCTTCGTGCTGGCCGAGGGCCTGGCCAGCCCCGAGGACATCGACGCCGGCATGAAGCTGGGCTGCAACCACCCCATTGGCCCGCTGGCGCTGGCCGACATGATCGGGCTAGATGTCTGTCTGGCGGTGATGAACGTGTACTTCGCCGAGTTCAACGACAGCAAATACCGGCCCTGCCCGCTGCTCAAGGAAATGGTAGCCGCCGGCTACCTGGGTCGCAAGACCGGCCGCGGGGTCTACACCTACGCCTGAGCGGTCGGCGCAGGGGCATCGGAGACGAAGTGTCCCGACTTGCCCCCGCGCTTTTCGAGCAGGCGCACGTCAGTGATCGACATGCCGCGGTCGGCGGCCTTGCACATGTCGTAGATCGTCAGCAGGGCCACTTGCACCGCGGTCAGCGCCTCCATCTCCACCCCCGTCTGGCCCACGGTCTCGGCCGTGGCCTGCACGCGCACGGCGGGCCCCTCGGGCTCGAGGCCAAACTCGAGCGCCACCCGCGTCAGTGCGATCGGGTGGCACAAGGGAATCAAGTCGCTGGTACGCTTGGCGGCCATGATGCCCGCGATGCGCGCCACACCCAGTACGTCGCCCTTCTTCGCGTGACCCTGCGCGATCAGCGCCAGCGTGCTGGGTAGCATGCGGATGCGCCCCTCGGCCACCGCCACGCGGTGGGTGGCGGCCTTGGCGCCCACATCCACCATGTGCGCTTGACCCTGGGGGTCGAAGTGTGTCAGCGGCGACGGTGCAACCGTCGAGTCGGCAATCGGGGCTTGGGACATGGCGAGCAGGGAATTCGAAACCGAGACGCGGCATCATACGAGGATGCGCCCCATGTTGCCCACTGGCTCTGACGCCGAACCGCTGCCCGGCCCGCGGCTGCGCCCAGCGTGCTGCCGCCGACGTGACTGGCTCGCCGCCGTGCTGCGCGGCGCCTTTGCCGGGGCCAGCGCGACGGCGCTGCTGCCGTGGCTGACGGCCGCAGGTGGCTCGGCGGCCCCTGGCGTCGCACACGCGCAGTCGCCCCTGCCCGCGCTGGGCGACGGCGGCGACATGACCCTGTCCGAAGAGCGTCGCCTGGGCGACCAGATTGCGCGCGCGATCTACCGCGACCCGGCCTACCTGGACGACGCGCCGCTGCACGACCATTTGCAGCGGCTTTGGCAACCCCTTTTTACCGCGGCCCGCCAGCGCGGCGAGCTGCCGGACGAGCTGGCCGAGCGCTACGCCTGGCGGCTGCTGCTGGCGCGCGACCGCACGGTCAACGCGTTTGCGCTGCCCGGAGGCTACCTGGGCATCCACCTCGGCCTCATCGGCGTAACGGGCAGCGCGGACGAGCTGGCCTCGGTGCTCGCGCACGAGCTCAGCCACGTCTCGCAGCGCCACATCGCGCGGCTGCTGACGCGGCAAAGCCAGCAGGCCCCCCTGGTGCTGGCCGCCATGATTTTGGGGGCGCTGGCCGCCAGTGCCGCGCGCAATGCGGACATCGCGGGGGCCGCCATCGCCGGCGGACAAGCAGTGGCCGCGCAGAGCCAGCTCAACTTCTCGCGCGACATGGAGCGCGAAGCCGACCGCATCGGACTCGCCGTGCTGCAAGCCGCGGGCTTCGATGGTCAGGGCTTCCTCGGCATGTTCGACCGGCTGCAGCAGGCCGCGCGCCTCAACGACGACGGCAGTTTTCCGTACCTGCGCAGCCACCCCCTGACCACCGAGCGCATCGCCGATCTGCGCGCGCGCCTGCCCCTGCAGGCCCCGCCGGGCGCGCGGCCCGACGGCGCGAGTGGCATCTCCGCCACCGCGCACGCCTTCATGGCCGCGCGTGCCCGCGTGCTGGCCGACCCAACACCGGACCGGCTGCAGGCGCATGCCACGCTGCCCGCCGATATCCGCGAGCCAGACCGGCTGTACGCCGCGGTGCTGGCCCGCGCCTGGCGACGCGACAGCGTCGGCACCGTGCAAGCGCTGCCTGCCCTGCGCGCAGCAGCCGCCCGAGAAGCCGACGCCAAGCGCAGCGCCTCCCTCTTGGAGTTGGAGGTGCTGCTGATGCTGCACGACGATCCCCAACTGCCCGACGCCCAGCGCCGGGCGCTGCCCGAGCGGGTCGCCTGGGCGTTGGAAATGGGGCAACGGGCTGGCCTGCTGCTGGCCGCGCAGGCCGCGCCACGCGTCCCGGCTGACTTGCGCCAAGCGATCGACCGACGGTTGCAGGCGTGGTGTGTGCAGCACCCGCACGACGCCGGCGCATGGAGCGCCTGGGCGGCCGTCCTGCACGCGCAGGCGCAGCCGGTGCGCGCCACCCGCGCCGAGGGCGAGGCGCGCCTGGCATTGCTCGACCCTGCCGGCGCGCTGGACCGTTTCCGCGCTGCGCAGCGGCTGGCGCGCGAACAGGGCGCAACCGACCTGCTGGAGCTGTCGGTGCTGGACAGCCGCGCCCGGCATGCCGAAACCTTGCTGCGTGAGCAGTTGGCCGAAGCCACCCAACGCCGCTGACCCGACCGAGCCGCTAAGATCACGCCCCTCTTCCCCTCCGCACGAGTCGCATGGCAGGCATTCACATCACCGACATCGAGGCGGCGATCAACCACTGGCGCGCACGCCTCCCCTCCCCCGACGGCATCACGCTCGCGCCGCCGCTACGCGCGCTGGCCGAGGTCTACGCGCTGATGGTGTATTTCCACGAGGACGAGGCCGACGAACACACCATGCCGCGCGCGGCCTACGAGGCCTGGCGCGCCTGGTACGACACCACGCCCGACACTCCCTGCATCGCCATTTGCTCCACCAACCAAGGCGACGCGGTGTGCAAAGGCTGTGGCCGCACCCACGACGAGGTGACGCGCTGGCCCGAGATGACACCAGGCGAAAAGCGCGCCGTCTGGCGCCGCATCACCTTGGAGGATAGCGCCTGGCGCTTCAACGTCTATGCCGAGCGCGCGGTGGAAAACGCCGCTCAGACGCGGCGCGCGAGCCGCGACGCCAGCCCCGTGTAATCGGCAGGGGTCAGGGCCAGCAAGCGCTGCTTGTCCGCGTCGGGGATCTCCAGCGTCGCAATCAGCGCATGCAACGCCTCGGCCGTCACGCGCTGCCCGCGCGTGGCGGCCTTGAGCTTCTCGTAAGCGCCGGGCACGCCGTGCAGCCGCATGACGGTCTGGATCGGCTCGGCCAGCACCTCCCAGGCGTCATTCAAGTCGGCAGCCAGCGTCGGCGCATCGAGCTCGAGCTTGCCTAGCCCCGTCAGCAGCGACTGGTGCGCCAACACCGCATACCCTAGCGCCACGCCCATGTTGCGCAGCACGGTGGAGTCGGTCAGGTCGCGCTGCCAGCGGCTGATGGGCAGCTTGTCGGACAGATGGCGCAACAGCGCGTTGGCCAGCCCCAGGTTGCCCTCGGCATTTTCGAAGTCGATCGGGTTGACCTTGTGCGGCATGGTGCTCGAGCCGATCTCACCCGCCTTGAGCTTTTGCCGGAAGTAGCCCAGGCTGATGTAGCCCCAAATGTCGCGCGCCAAATCGATGAGGATGGTGTTACTGCGTGCCACCGCGTCGAACAGCTCGGCCATGTAGTCGTGCGGCTCGATCTGGATGCTGTAGGGCTGAAAGGCCAACCCCAGCCCGATCGGCGCCTCGGGCGGGGTATCGGGGCCCGGCGCCGGTGTCTCGACGACGCGGCGCGCAAACGCCTCCCAATCCACCTCGGGGCAGGCAGCCACGTGCGCGTTGTAGTTACCCACGGCCCCGTTCATCTTGGCCAGCAAGCGCACCTGGGCGATGCGCTCGCGCGCAGCTTGCAGGCGCACCACCACGTTGGCCAGCTCTTTGCCCACCGTGGTGGGGCTGGCGGTCTGGCCGTGCGTGCGGCTCAGCATCGGCTGCTCGGCCCAAGCGTGGGCAAACTCGCGCAGGCGGTCGATGATCGCGTCCAGCCCCTGCAGCAGCACGGCGCGGCCGGCTTGCAATTGCAGCGCATGGCTGGTGTTGTTGATGTCCTCGCTGGTGCAGGCAAAGTGCACGAACTCGCCCACCCGCTGCAGCTCGGGCCAGCCGGCAAACACCCCGGGCACCCCCAACTCGGCGTGGCCGCGGATCCAGTACTCGACCGCTTTGACGTCGTGGTTGGTGGTTTTTTCGATGACCTTGATGGCGGCAGCGTCGGCGGGAGAGAAGTCGCGCACCACGCGGCGCAGGTGCGCGCGCGCCGCAGGCGACAATGGCAGAAACTGCGGCAGCCCCAGGTCGCTCAGGCACTCGAACCACGTCAGCTCCACCTGCACGCGCCGGTGCATGAAGCCGTATTCGCTGAAAATCGGGCGCAGGGCGGCCAGCTTGGGCGCGTAGCGGCCATCCAGGGGCGACAGCGCCGTCAGCGCGGCGTGCGCTGCAAGTGAATCGTCAGGGTGGGCTTGCATAGTGGCCCGATTGTAGGCGCGCCCACTGCCACACCCTTGGCAGCGCACTCAGCAACCCGGTCGCCAAATCCCTACAATCGGCTCCCCACCCAGTGTCAACCCAACGACGTCATGAAGCTCAAACTCATCGGCAGCCTCACCAGCCCCTACGTGCGCAAGGTCCGCATCGTCATGGCCGAGAAAAAGCTCGACTGCCAGTTCGAGCTGGCCGACCCGTGGGCCCCGGACACCACGGTCACGGACGCCAATCCCCTGGGCAAGGTGCCGTGCCTGGTCATGGAAGGCGGCGAGGCGGTGTTCGACTCGCGCGTGATCGTCGAGTATCTGGATACCCTGTCGCCGGTGGGCAAGCTGATCCCCGCCACGGGGCGCGAGCGCGCCGAGGTCAAGACTTGGGAGGCCCTGGCTGACGGGTTGCTGGACGCTGCCATCACCGCGCGCATGGAGCAGGTCTGGCCGCAACGCGCCGACCACCAGCGCTGTCAGGCCTGGATCGACCGCCAGCTGGAGAAAATCCAGCGCGCACTCAAAGCCATGAGCCTGGGGCTGGGTGACCGCCCCCACTGCCACGGCATCCACTTGAGTCTGGCCGACATCGCCGTCGGCGTCGCACTGGGGTATCTGGACTTTCGCTTCCCCGCCATCGACTGGCGCAGCACGTACCCCAACTTGGCACGCTTGCACGAAAAGCTGCAACAGCGGCCCAGTTTTGCGGACACGCTACCGCCGACTTGAGGTCAATAAAAAGGTACCGCGAAGCACCCGCCGAGCCAACAGGAGGAGGAGGGAGGAGGAGAACCGCCTCGGCAGGCTGTCCAGCCAGTCTGGGCAACCACCAGACCGACCGGGCTTCGCGGTACG
>DYIC01000071.1 GCA_020723845.1 Hydrogenophaga sp. | reverse complement strand
ATGAAAACGCCCAACCGGAGACGGTTGGGCGCTGAATGGTGGTGGCCTGGGGCGGAATCGAACCACCGACACGCGGATTTTCAGTCCGCTGCTCTACCAACTGAGCTACCGGGCCGTCTAAGTGCTCATTGTAACACAAGCAGGGACGCGACTTCAGGCTGCGCAACGTTTGGCACGCGACAGGTCGACGCCCAGCTGTTTGAGTTTGCGGTACAGGTGCGTGCGCTCCAGCCCGCTTTTTTCGGCCACACGGGTCATGGAGCCGTTTTCCTTGGCCAGATGGAACTCGAAGTACGCCTTCTCGAAGGCGTCGCGTGCTTCGCGTAGGGGGGCATCCAGGTCCAGCGTCTGCCAGCCCAGTCCTGCCACGGGAACCGCCACCCCACAAGCCTTCGGTACCATCCCGTTTAGGGTGTCTCCTTCGTCGGCCGCACCTGCTGGGCGATCGACCAGCCGCACCCCCCCGTCACCCACCGCACTCGGGCTGCCACCGGCGGCCAAGGCAGCGCGTACCGGGGCACCGTTCGCCGGCGGCACCGGCGAGATGCCCCCGTTGCCCGGTTGTGAGCGCGCGGGCCCGCCCATGGCACCGCGGGTCAACCCTTTGTCGACCGCCTGCAGCAGCTTTTGCAGTGTGATGGGTTTCTCGAGGAAGGCCATGGCCCCGATGCGGGTGGCCTCGACCGCAGTATCGATCGTGGCATGGCCGCTCATCATGATGACGGGCATCGTCAACAACCCAGACGCCGCCCACTCCTTGAGCAAGGTGACGCCGTCGGTGTCGGGCATCCAGATATCCAGCAACACCAGGTCGGGGCAGGCACGCTGGCGAAACTGCCGCGCCTGCGCAGCGTTTTCGGCCAACTCGACGGTGTGTCCCTCGTCGTTCAGGATCTCGGACAGCAGTTCACGGATACCCAGCTCGTCGTCGACGACCAGAATGTTTGCCATCGTCTGCACTCACCCCTGGATGGGAGCCCCCTGTTGCCAGTGTTGCGTATTTGCAACCCTGAATGATAGCGACACTTGCGCGCCGACGATAGTGTCGCCCTCGCGCCGGTTGACCAGTTCGACCCGGCCACCGTGCTCGTCCATGATCTTTTTCACCACCGCCAACCCCAGACCCGTGCCCTTGGCCTTGGTGGTGACGTAGGGCTCGAAGGCGCGCTGCAGGATCGTCTGTGCAAATCCTGGCCCGTCGTCGATGACCGACAGCCGCACCCATGTGCCGCTGCCGGAGCGCCGCGTGCGTAGCGTGATCACTCCCTGACTGGCAGCCGTGGCGCTCGCGTCCTGCGCGTTTTGTACCAGGTTGTGCACCACCTGTCGCACCTGTTGGGCATCGGCCAGCACCGGCGGGCAGTCAGGATCGAGATCCAGCCGCACCGGCACGGCAGACGACTCGTACAGGGTGACGATGTCCTGCAACAAGGCGTTGAGGTCCACAGGGGCGAGCTGGGCCGCGGGCAGCCGAGCGTAGTCGCGGAATTCGTTGACCAGCCGCTTCATCGCCTCGACTTGATCGACGATCGTCTTGACGGATTTGTGCAACATGGCCAAGTCGGCGCCCTGCAGTCGGGGTTCGAGCTTGAGGGCGAGTCTCTCGGCCGACAGCTGAATCGGTGTGAGGGGATTTTTGATTTCGTGCGCCAGGCGCCGCGCGACCTCGCCCCACGCCTGGGCCCGCTGCGCCGAGATGAGGTCGCTGACGTCGTCGAGCACGAGCAGGTAGTCGCCACCGGGCAGCAAGGCGCCGCGCACGACCAAGGTGCGAACCGCGCCCCCAGCGGGTGTGTCAGTATCGGGCTGCAGCTCGTAGGGTTGCTGCCAATGCGCGCCCTCCCCTGTCGGCTCACCGTCGGCGACGAAACGGGCGAACTGCGTCCGTACCCAGGCACCGAAAGGCTGCAGCCCTGGCACGGCGTCCAGCGGCAGGCCCAGGTAGTCGTCCAGTGGTACGCGCAGGATGCGCGCCGCGCCGGGGTTGGCGCTGCGCAGCCGACCGTCGGGCGCCATGACGATGACCCCCGCCGTGAGGTTGTCCAGCAGCGTTTGCAGGCTGGCGCGCGCCGCATCGACTTGTTGCATGGACGATTGCACCGCCTGGCGCGCGTCGGCCAGCTCCTGCGTCATGTGGGCAAAGGTACGTGTCAAGCCCGCGAGTTCGTCGCGAGCGGGCAAGGCCACCTTGGGCCCCAAGTCGCCGCGGGCGACGTCACGCATCCCCTCGGCCAGCAGCAGCAGCGGCCGCACGAGCTGGTTACCCAGCAGCACGGCCAGCAACACGGCACCAAAAACCGACAGAAACAGCGCCAGCGTGAGTGTGCCCAGGTACATGCTGCGCAGGCCGTCGCGCACCAGCGCGCGTTCCTGATATTCGCGGTTGGCCGCCTGTACCGCCAGCGCGTTGGCCACCAATGCCGCCGGCATGGGTGCGGTCACGTCCAGGTACCGAGACTCCACACCGAACGAGAGGCTGCCAGTGGGCACATAAGCCAACACACGCACGCGCGGCAGTGCCTCGGCCGGCAACCCCAACACCTCGCGCGGGTCGCGCAGGCTCTCCAGCTCCTCCAGGCCCTCGATCCAGGTGACCACCCGCTCGGCGCGGGCCCGGCGCATCAGCGTCGACGATGGGCGCTCCGGCGCCAGCCGAAAGCGCGACGCACCCGCGCTGGCCACCGCGCGCCCTTGGGTGTTCCACAGCACCACGTCGGTGGCGCCCAGTTGCTCGCGCCACCCCTCGAGCATCACACCAGCGGCGCCGTCAGAGCTGTTGGCGATTGCGCCCGCCAGCGTGCGCGTCTTGGCCGCCCAGTCGGCACTCACGGTATCGAGCGCGGTGCGCCCGAGTTCGAGACCGGCGCGCAAGGCCGTCTCTACCCGGGCATCGAACCAGGTTTCGATGGCCCGGTTGACGAACTGGTACGACACCAGGTAGATCAGTGCACCCGGCACCACGCCGACCAAGCCAAAGATGGCCGCGAGTTTGAGCAGCAGCACGCTGCCAAAGCGCCGTCGGCGCAAGCGTATCAGCAGGCGCAGTGCCAGCCAGACGAGCACGCCCGCCAACACGGCGGCCACCCCCAGGTTGAGCACCAGCAAATGCGTGTACGTCTGGGGCTGGACGGCGCGGTGGTCGGTGGCCAGCGTCAGCAGGTAAAACAACACCAGGCCCACGCCCAGGATAAATACCAGCGCCAGCGCCAAAAACCAGCGCAGATGGCGCGCGCGCTGGAGGTCGCGCTGGCGCGCCTCGCTCATGGGCGCGCCTCCGACGTCTCGGCAGATTCGACGTCACCCGGTGCCGGCACGGCCAGCACGGTGCGCCAGACCGATGCTTCGACAGACCCGCCGGGCAGGATCTGCAAGGGCCGCGGCAGTTGGCGGACATCGAGGCGAAATTCCACCTCCAACCGTTCGTCGCCCCGCAGCCCTTCGGATGACGCGACGCGCCAGCGCTGCACGCGGCGCACGAGCGCTAGCGCCTCGTCCAGGCTGTCCAGGTTGCGGTGCAGCGCCGTGAGAGCGGCGGTGCCCCCTTCGGGTGCGTCACTCTCTTGCACGCTTAGGCGCCAGCGCTGGGTCAGCGGCTGAAAGACCAGGCGGACCGTGCGCACCGCCCGCGCCAGGTGGCGGTCGGTCCAATACCAACGCGGGCGGCGCAGCTCGGCGCGCCAGACGAAGTGCAGCGGCACCCCGCGATGCAGCGCATCGAGCAAGGTGATGGGCAATTCCAGCGGGATGCGCGCGTCCAGATACAGCCCATCGGCCCCGCGCTCGAGCTGCCAGACTGCGCCGTCGCGCTGGGCCGATGTCGCCACGACAGGCAAGGCCGCCAGACTGGCCACGACCAGCCCCCCGGCTGCGCGCAGCAGTGCGCGGCGGTACAGCGCGGGCGCTTGTGCGCCACGCGGCTCAGGCCTTGGTCCACAAAGCGTAGAAAAATCCGTCCATGCCACGGCGCGCATTGTCGCCCATGGCAGGGCCGAATACGAAGCCCGGCGTTGCATCGGCCGCATCGGCCGCATCGGCCACCACGCGGCCCGGCAAGAGATGCCCTGGTGCGGGCAGTGCACGCGCATCGGCATGGCGCGCGGCAAAGTCGGCCTCCACGTCGGCGCCCTCGGCCCGAAAGACCGAACAGGTGGCATACAACAGCCGCCCGCCACGCGCCAAGAGCGGCCACAGCGCGTCCAGCAACCGGCGCTGCTGCGCCGCGAGCCGATCGACGTCGTCGGGCTGGCGCAGCCAGCGCACATCCGGGTGGCGGCGCACGATGCCCGAGGCACTGCACGGCGCATCCAACAAAATCGCATCGAACGGCCGCCCATCCCACCAGTCGGCGACGCTGCCCGCGTCGGCCGCGCGCACCGTCACGGTCGAGCCTGCCGCGGGCAAGCGCAGCCGTTCGAGCGTTTCGCGGACGCGCTCGATGCGCGCCGCATCGGCATCCAGCGCCCACAGCTCGATGTCGGCCCGCTCCAGCAGGTGCGCGCTCTTGCCGCCGGGGGCAGCGCAAGCGTCCAGGACCCGTGCCCCCGCGGACAACCCCGCACCCAGCAGCAGTGGGGCGGCGAGCTGCGCGGCCCCGTCCTGCACCGACACGGCACCTTCGGCCCAACCGGGTAGCCGCTCCACCGGCACGGCTTCGGCCAAAACCAAGCCGTCCTCGCCTATCGGCTCGGCCGCCCAGTCCAGGGCCGCCAGCTGGGCGAGGTAGGCGTCGCGGCTGCCGTGCCGCCGGTTGACACGCAGCACCATCGGCGCGGGCTGATCGTCCGCCTCCAAGATGGCGCGCCAGCGCTGCGGGTGGTCCCGCTGCAGCCGCTCGACCCACCATGGGGGGTGATTCCATCGACCCAGCGGGGTGGCACGGGCTTGCGCGAGCAACGCCTCACGCTCGCGCAAGAAGCGACGCAGACACGCGTTGACGAAGCCCGCCAACGCCGGCTGGCGCAGCGGCGTCAGGGCGCGCACGGCTTGATCGACCACCGTGTGCGGGGCGTACCCTGTCCCATCGACGAGCAGGGCCAGCGCCGCCTCCAACAACCCAGCCACCGGCGCGGGTGGCGCCCGCTTGGCCAGCAGGTTCAGCAGCACCTGTGTTTCGCCGCCGCGGCGCAACGCCCCAAACACCAACGCCTGCACCCCTGGCCGCAGGGGTGCAGGCACGTGGGGCAAAACGGCCGCGAGCGAGCGACCCTGCCGCACCGCGGCGATCGCGCGCGCCACCTCGGCCAACTGGGCCGACAAGGGGACCAATGTCGGCACCACTGGCTGGGCCGACCGCACGGCCCGCCCAGCCTTACTCGGTGGCGGCATCCGCATCCAGCGGCGACGCGGACAGCGCGTCCGCCTCGGCGATGGCGCGGCGCTCTTCCTCGTCCATGCGCTCCTTGGCGCGACGCGCCTCGTGGAAGGCCATGCCGGTGCCAGCCGGGATCAGACGACCCACGATGACGTTTTCCTTCAAGCCGCGCAGCTCGTCCTTCTTGCCCATGATCGCGGCCTCGGTCAGCACGCGCGTGGTTTCCTGGAACGAAGCCGCGGAGATGAACGAATCCGTCGACAGCGACGCCTTGGTAATGCCCAGCAGCAGGTTGCGGTAGGTCGCCGGCGTTTTGCCCTGCGCACGCAAGGCGTCGTTGGTGTTGAGGATCTCGGAGCGCTCGACCTGCTCGCCCGCGATGTAGTGGCTGTCGCCGGGGTTGTCCACCTCGACGCGGCGCAACATCTGGCGCACGATCACTTCGATGTGCTTGTCGTTGATCTTCACCCCCTGCAGGCGGTAGACGTCCTGCACCTCATCGACGATGTAGCGCGACAGCTCCTCGATGCCCAGCAGGCGCAGGATGTCCTGCGGATCGGCCGGGCCGTCGACGATGAGTTCGCCCTTGTTGACCACTTGGCCCTCGTGCACCAGGATGCTCTTTTCCTTGGGCACGAGTTCTTCCCAGACCTTACCGTCGGGATCGGTGATTTGCAGGCGCACCTTGCCTTTGGTCTCCTTGCCGAACGAGACGGTACCCGTGATCTCGGCCAGGATGCCCTTGTCCTTCGGGCTGCGGGCTTCGAACAGCTCGGCCACACGCGGCAGACCGCCGGTGATGTCGCGCGTCTTTTGCCCTTCGACCGGGATGCGCGCCAGCACCTCGCCAGGGTGGATGGTCTGGCCGTCGCGCACCTGGATCAGCGCGCCCACGGGGAAGGTCACGGTCACCGCGTGGTCGGTGCCCGGGATCTTGACCTCCTTACCCTCGGCGTCGATGAGCTTGACCTGCGGCCGCACGACCTTGGTGGCCCCGCGCCGCTTCGGGTCGATGACCACCAGCGTCGACAAGCCGGTGACCTCATCGACCTGCTTGGCCACGGTCAGGCCTTCCTCGACGTTTTCGAACTTCACCACACCGGCGAATTCGGTGATGATGGGGCGCGTCAGCGGATCCCAGTTGGCCAGGATGGTGCCGGCCGTGATGCGCTGGTCGGCCTTGACGGCCAGCGTCGCGCCATACGGCACCTTGTGGCGCTCGCGCTCGCGGCCGTTGTCGTCGTGGATGATGATTTCGCCCGAGCGCGCGATCACCACCTGCTCGCCCTTGGCGTTGGTGACGTAGCGCATGGTCGGGTTGAAGCCGACCACACCGTTGGACTTGGCTTCCACGCTGGAGGCCACCGCCGCGCGCGACGCCGCGCCCCCGATGTGGAAGGTGCGCATGGTCAGCTGCGTGCCCGGCTCGCCGATCGACTGCGCCGCGATGACACCGATCGCCTCACCCACGTTGACCAAGCCGCCGCGACCCAGGTCGCGCCCGTAGCACTTGGCGCACACGCCGTAGCGCGTGTCACAGGTCAGCACGGTGCGCACGCGCACCTCGTCGATGCCAGCCTGCTCGATCAGGTCCACCGCGTCCTCGTCCAGCATCTGGCCCGCCGCCACCAGCACGCGCTGCGTCTCGGGGTCGACGATGTCTTCGGCCGTGGTGCGACCCAAGATGCGCTCGCGCAGGCTCTCGATGACCTCGCCGCCTTCGACGATGGCGCGCATGAGCGTGCCGTTGACGGTGCCGCAGTCCTCTTCGGTCACCACCAGGTCCTGCGTCACGTCCACCAGACGGCGCGTGAGGTAACCCGAGTTGGCAGTCTTGAGCGCCGTGTCGGCCAGACCTTTACGCGCGCCGTGCGTCGAGATGAAGTACTGCAACACGTTCAACCCCTCGCGGAAGTTGGCCGTGATGGGCGTCTCGATGATGCTGCCATCGGGCTTGGCCATGAGGCCACGCATGCCGGCGAGCTGGCGAATCTGCGCCGCCGAACCCCGTGCGCCCGAGTCGGCCATCATATAGATCGAGTTGAACGACTCTTGCTCGACCACGTTGCCGTGGCGGTCGACGACCTTCTCCTTCTTGAGGCGCTCCATCATCACCTTGGAGATCTCGTCGCCGGCCTTGCCCCAGATATCGACCACCTTGTTGTAGCGCTCGCCTGCCGTCACCAAGCCCGAGGCGTACTGCTGCGCGATCTCCTTGACCTCGGCCTCGGCGCGCTCGATGATGGCTTGCTTCTCGGCCGGCACCAACATGTCGTCGATGCAAATCGAGATGCCGGCTTGCGTGGCCAGCCGGAAGCCGTTTTGCAGCAGCTTGTCGGCAAACACCACCGTCTCTTTCAGGCCGCACTTGCGGAACGAGGCGTTGATGAGCTTGGAGATCTCTTTTTTCTTGAGCGGCTTGTCGATGAGCTCGAACGGCAACCCCTTGGGCAGGATTTGCGACAGCAGCGCACGACCCACCGTCGTGTCGCGCAGCTTGGTCACCGGCTCCAGTTCGCCGGTTTCCTTGTTTTTGAGCCACTCGGTCAGGCGCACGCTGACCCGGCTGGTCAGCTCCACCACACCGGCGTCCAACGCGCGCTGCACCTCGGCCACGTCGGCGAAGATCATGCCCTCACCCTTGCCGTTGATGCGCTCGCGCGTGGCGTAGTACAGCCCCAGCACCACGTCCTGCGACGGCACGATGGAGGGCTCGCCGTTGGCAGGGAAGAGCACGTTGTTGGACGACAGCATCAGCACGCGCGCTTCCATCTGCGCTTCCAGCGACAGCGGCACGTGCACCGCCATCTGGTCGCCGTCGAAGTCCGCGTTGAACGCCGCGCACACCAGCGGGTGCAGCTGGATCGCCTTGCCTTCGATCAGCACCGGCTCGAACGCCTGGATGCCCAAGCGGTGCAACGTCGGCGCACGGTTGAGCAGCACCGGGTGCTCTTTGATGACATCTTCCAGAATGTCCCAGACGATGGGGGTGCCCGCCTCGACCTCTTTCTTGGCCGCCTTGATGGTGGTGGCGATGCCCATTTGCTCCAGCCGCGCGAAGATGAACGGCTTGAACAATTCGAGTGCCATCAGCTTGGGCAAACCGCACTGGTGCAGCTTGAGCGTCGGGCCCACCACGATGACCGAGCGGCCCGAGTAGTC
>DYIC01000005.1:30946-67565 GCA_020723845.1 Hydrogenophaga sp. | reverse complement strand
CCATCCACTTGGTGGGCATCGAGTTCAGCCGGGACAGCCGCCGCGTGGTGGGGTTGGAGGTGGAAACACTGGCATGACGCACGAAGGGGCGCGGGATCGGCGGTCGCCCATGAATGGATATGGCCACAGCGGTTGCTCGAATGAAGATTTCAAAGGCCACCGCTGACGGTCAATCATCATCCGGGACGGGACAGCTATCGTCGATCGGTGTCATCGGCAGGGGCACACCGCGCCGCTCATCGAGATGCGGCAACGGCTTGCAACTCGACACGCGCTTGCCGCAGAACGCTCCAAGCGGCGCTGAGCGCCAAAGCGCCCATGATCGAGGCCACCGCCACGTCGGGCCAGCCCTGGCCGGTGCCAAAGACGCCCAGCGCCGCCGCCATCACGGCCACGTTGCCGATGGCATCGTTGCGGCTACACAGCCACACCGAGCGCATATTCGCGTCGCCCTCGCGCCAAGCATAGAGCATCACCGCCACCGACACGTTGGCCAGCAGCGCCAAGGCGCCCACGACGCCCATCGTCAACGGCTCGGGCACCCCGCCGGTGGCGATCGTCCACGCCGCGCGGGCCAGGACGAACACCCCAAATGCGCCCATGGTCAGACCCTTGAGCGCCGCCGCCCGAGCCCGCCACGCCAGCGACAGGCCCAGCACCGCCAGTGACACGCCGTAGTTGGCCGCATCGCCAAAGAAGTCGATCGCGTCCGCCAGCAGCGACACCGACCCCGCGCGCCAGCCACTGACCAACTCGACGACGAACATCGCCGCGTTGATCCACAATGCCGCCCAGAGGATACGGCGATAGCGAGGATTGGCCGTCGCCGCTGGCGCGGCGCATCCGGTTTCACAGCACGAATGACTCATTTCGATAGCCCCCCAAAAGTTTGGACGATCCGATTGGAAACCTTGTAGCCACTTCAGGGTCAAGTCATCATGATGAAAATCGGTGAACTGGCAGCCGCCACCCAAACCCCGGTCGAGACGATCCGCTTCTACGAGCGAGAAGGCCTGCTGCCCCGCGTCGCGCGCAGCGCCAACAACTACCGCTCTTATGGGCCAGTGCATCAGCAACGGCTGACCCTCATTCGACACTGCCGCACGTTGGGCATGTCGCTCGACGAGATTCGCGCCCTGTTGCGAGTACAAGACGATCCCCAGATGGATTGCGATGCCGTCAACGCCCTGCTCGACGAGCACATCGAGCACATCGCCACGCGTATTCGCGAGTGGCGCGCCCTGAAAAAGCAGCTGGAAGCGCTGCGGGAGCAGTGCAGCGGCGGCGGTCCCGCGTCGTCCTGCGGTATCTTGAACGAACTGGCACGGGCACCCGCCGTGCCCGGTGCCAGTGAGGTCGCATGCCCCGGGTTGGGGCGAGGCGCGGCCAGACAGCACGCCTAGCCGGGGTTGACGCCTACCGGGCATCCCCCCACAATAGTAGCCTGCTTTCGGCTGCGCGATGCAGCACCGGCGTGCTGCTGGTGAGTTTTTTTCTCGACATGTCAACGCTCAGATCCGCCCCCTTTCGCCAACAGCACCAGTCCATGCGCAAGTGCATCGAAGCGATGCGCAAGCATTTCAACCCCTTGCTGCTGCCCGCCAACGCCAAGGAAGTGAGGGCGCAGCTGACACAGTTGTTTGGCGAACTGGCGCAGTATCTGCAGGCCACGGGGAAGGACCTCTACCCCGCGTTGGCCGAAGCGCCAGACCCTGCAGCGCGGGCCGAGGCGGCACGCTTTTCGGCCGAGTTCAAACAGATGCTGCCTCGGCTGGCCGAGTTCAATCGGCGCTGGCCATCGGCAGAGGCGATCCGTGCCCAGGCATCGTTGTTCCTCAAGGAGGCCAACGAGTTGCTGACGTGGCTGGAGCGCCGCTTCGCGGCCGAGAGCAGCGGGTTGCTGCCCTTGCTGGACCGGCTGGACGCCGCCAGCGCGACCCCCGCCAAGGTTCAATTGGCGCGCATCTGAGTCGCCACCGCCAGCCGGCGCACCCCTTCGCGAATGCGCTCCTCATCCACCGTCGCAAAACTCAGGCGCAGCGTCGCGCGGTCGGGGTTGGCCGCATAGAACGGCGCCCCGGGCACGAACGCTACGCCTTGCTCGATGGCGCGCTGGGCCAGCAGCGCACCATCGGCACAGCCCCCATTCGCCCCCGTCAGCCGCGCCCAGACGAACAGGCCACCGCTGGGTGCCACGAAAGTGATGGCATCCCCCAGCTCCTGCCGCAGGGCTTGCACCATGGCCGCCGCGCGCTGGGCGTAGATGGCGCGCACCCGCGCCAGGGTCGCAGGCATGCGGCCCGCAGCCAAATACTGCGCCGCGGTGGCCTGGGCAAAGGTACTGGTGTGCGCATCGCTGAACTGTTTGCACATCGTCGCCTTGGCCAGCAGCAGCGGCGGGGCAATCAACCAGCCCACGCGCAAGCCAGGCGCCAGTACCTTGCTCAGGCTGCCACAGTGGGCCAGACAATCGCGGGCACCGGGCACTTCGTTGCTCAGCGCCAACAGGCTGGGCGGCGGCGGCGCGTCGAAGTACAGGTCGCCATAGGGATCGTCCTCCACGACCAGGGTGCGCGTGCGCACCGCCAGCTCCAGCACGCGTCGGCGGCGCTCCAGCGTCATCGTGGCACCGCTCGGGTTGCCAAAGGTCGGGATCAGGTAGACGAACTTCGGCCGGTGCTCCTCGATCAGTCGCTCGAGGAGATCGACATCGGCCCCCTGCCCGTCCACCGGCACGGTGATCAGTTCGGCCCCGTAGAGTTTGAAGCACTGGATGCTGGCCAAAAACGTGGGCGCCTCCACAATCACCTTGTCACCGGGCGAGATCAGCGTTTTACCGATCAGGTCGAGCGCCTGCTGGCTGCCGGTGGTGACGATCAAATCCGCGGGCGCAACGCCGGTCGCCCCTTTGGCGGCCATGTAGGCGGCCAGTTGCTCGCGCAGCGGGTCAAACCCCTCGGTCGCCCCATACTGCAGCGCCGCACCGGGGTGGGCAGACAACGCCGCCTGGGTCGCTTCTCGGATACCGTCCACATCGAACAGCGCCGAATCCGGAAATCCACCCGCAAAGCTGATGATGCCAGGCTTGTCCAGCAGCTTGAACAACTCACGGATGGCCGAAGTCTCGACATGGTCAAGGCGTGTGGCCAAGCGAATGGGATTGGTCGGCGCGGACTCGCTCGCGGCACAATTCGACATCATTGACTCTCCATCGAGGGGCAGCGGCGCTGATGCCGCCCCTTTTTTGACATGAAACCCCGCGACATCGAGGCTTTTTTTGCGACCCTGCAGGCCGAGCGCCCCTATCCGCAGACCGAGCTGGAGTATACGAGTGTGTTCGAGCTGCTCGTGGCGGTGATGCTCAGCGCCCAGGCCACCGACCGCAGTGTCAATGCGGCCACGCGACGGCTGTTTCCCGTGGCCAACACGCCACGGGCCATCCTGGCCTTGGGGCAGGAGGGGCTGGAATCGTACATCCGCACCATTGGCCTGTACCGCAGCAAAGCCCGCCACCTGCTGGCCACCTGCCAGCTGCTGCTGGAGCGCCACGGCGGCGAGGTGCCCCGTGATCGCGCCGCACTAGAGGCATTACCCGGCGTTGGGCGCAAAACGGCCAACGTGGTGCTCAACGTTGCTTTTGGCGAACCGACGATCGCGGTCGACACCCATATTTTTCGTGTGGCCAACCTCACTGGGCTGGCGCCGGGCAAGACCCCACTGCAGGTAGAGCAGGCCCTGCTGCGACGGGTGCCGCCGCGCTACCGAGAAGACGCGCATCATTGGCTCATCTTGCACGGCCGCTACGTGTGCCAAGCGCGTACCCCCCGCTGCGCCCAATGTTCGGTGGCGGCGTGGTGCGACCACGCCAAGGCGGCCAGCCGTCGCCCGCGCAAGGGGGAGTGATGGCGCACACGCCGACCCTGCCCTGGCTGGATCCGGGCGATCCCTTCCCGCCCGTGGAGCAGGCATGGGGGCCGCGCGACCCCATACCGGGGCTGCTGGCCGCCGGAGGAGCGCTGGATACGCCCACGCTGCTGGCGGCGTACCGGCAGGGGATATTCCCGTGGTTCAGCGCGGATCAGCCCATTTTGTGGTGGAGCCCCGACCCGCGCATGGTGCTGCGTCCCGAGCGTTTTCACTTGAGCCATTCACTGCGTAAGTCGCTGCGCAGCGGGCTACGCCAGGGCCGGTTGCAGATCCGGTTCGACAGCGCGTTCGATGCCGTGATCCAAGCCTGCGCCCACACCCCACGCCCGGGGCAAGACGGCACGTGGATCGTGCCAGCGATGATCGATGCCTACAGCGCCCTACATCGCGCGGGCCATGCGCACAGCGTCGAGACTTGGTGGGACGGGCGCTTGGTGGGCGGCCTGTACCTGGTCAACATCGGCCGCGCGGTGTTTGGTGAGTCCATGTTCAGCCTGCGCACGGATGCCTCGAAGATGGCGCTGGCGGCGTTGGTGGCGGCTTGTCGCACGTGGGGGGTTCCCCTCATCGACTGCCAGCAGGCCACGCGCCACCTCGCCTCGTTGGGGGCTGCGCCCGAAGCACGCGACGCCTTCGTCCGTGCGGTCGCTCGGGCCATCGACGCCCCCGCGCCCGAGTGGCGTTGGGATTGCCTATACTGGGACGCATTGTGGCCCGATGCACCGCTGCCACCCTGCTCTACCCCCTGACCGACGGACGCCCCTGCCGTGACCCGACTGCAAGAGCTGCCCCTGACCGCCGTGCAGTTCTACGCCACGGCACCTTATCCCTGCAGTTACCTGCCGGATCGCCTGGCGCGCTCGCAGGTCGCCACCCCCAGCCATCTGATCGTTGGCGAAACGTACTCCCAACTGGTGGCCAGCGGCTTTCGCCGCAGCGGCCTGTTTACCTACCGCCCGCGCTGTGATGGCTGCCAAGCCTGCGTGCCCCTACGGGTGCGCGCGGCCGAATTTACGCCCAACCGAGCCCAGCGCCGTACCTGGCGCCAGCACGCGCACCTGCAGGCGCGCGTCATCCGGCTGGGCTACTCGCCGCAGCACTACGAGCTGTACCTGCGCTACCAACGCAGCCGCCACCCCGGCGGCGGCATGGACCAGGATGACGTCGAGCAGTACACCCAGTTTTTGCTGCAAAGCCACGTCAACTCGCGCCTGGTCGAGTTCGTGCTGCCCGCAGCGAACGATCACCCCGAACGGCTGCTGATGGTGGCACTCATCGACCTGATCGACGATGGCCTGTCGGCGGTGTACACGTTCTACGATCCTGACTGGCCGGGGTCACTGGGCACCTACGGCGTGCTGTGGCAGATCGAGCAAGCACGCCGGCTGAATCTGCCCTACGTCTATCTGGGCTATTGGATCGCCGAAAGCCCGAAGATGACCTACAAGGCGCGCTTTCGGCCGCATGAGCTGTACCAGGAGGGGCGCTGGCGTTTGAGTCTTTGAGGTCGCGCCGGGATTTCATCTCGTAAAATGGATGCACATCATCCGAGCGACCATGCGCCCTTCGACCGATACGCCCCACCCTCAACCCAGCGTGCAGGTACTCGAGCGTATGTTTGCGCTGCTCGATGTGCTGGCCCGCCACGAGGACCCCGTCTCGCTCAAGACATTGGGCGAAGAGACAGGGCTGCACCCATCCACCGCCCATCGCATCCTGAATGACCTGGCCATCGGGCGATTCGTGGACCGCCCCCAACCGGGCATGTACCGGCTTGGCCTGCGACTGCTGGAATTGGGCAACCTGGTCAAGGCCCGACTCGACGTGCGCGAGGTGGCGCTGGGCCCCATGCGCGAGCTGCACCGCCAGATCCAGCAACCCGTCAATCTGAGCGTGCGCCAGGGTGACGAGATCGTTTACATCGAGCGCGCCTACAGCGAGCGTTCCGGAATGCAGGTGGTGCGCGCGATCGGCGGGCGCGCCCCGCTGCACCTGACGTCGGTGGGCAAGCTGTTTTTGGCGCAGGAAGACCCGCAGCGGCTGCGCGCCTATGCGACGCGCACGGGCCTGGCAGGTAACACCCCGAACAGCATCACCCAATTGCCCACACTGGAAAAAGAGCTGGCGCTGTGCCGCCGACTGGGCGTGGCACGCGACAATGAAGAACTCGAACCCGGCGTGCGCTGCATGGCCGCTGGCATCTACGACGACCAAGGCAGGCTGGTCGCGGGACTGTCGATTTCGGCCCCCGCCAATCGCATCGATGAGAGCTGGCTGCCCAAATTGCAAGCCACCGCGGCGCGCATCAGCGCCGCATTGGGTTATACGCCGACGCGCCCTTGACCCTGAGGCAGCGACTGTTCGAGCCAGTGCAGCAGCCGCTCGGCGTCGGTCCAGCGGGCCGACGAATCCGCCGCATCCATCAACACCATGATCAAGTTTCGCCCCGCCAGCCGCACCTGCATCGCGACACAGCGCCCCGCTTCGCGAATGTAGCCGGTCTTTTGCAGCAGAATATCCCAGCTACTCTCACGCACCAGCTTGTTGCTGTTGCGGTACTGAACGACGCGCCGGCCACTGGCCAGCTCGTAGGACGGCGCGGTGCTGAGCTCGCGCAACATGGGCCGCTCTGCCGCCGCTGCCACCAGCCGCGCCAAGTCGCGCGGGCTGGAGCGGTTGTCAGGCGACAGCCCTGTGGGCTCGACGAAACGCGTCTGGGTCATGCCGATCTCGGCCGCCTTGCGGTTCATCGCCACGACGAACGCCCCGACACCGCCTGGATAAGTCCGCCCCAACGCATGGGCGGCGCGGTTCTCGCTGGACATCAGCGCCAAATGCAGGGCCTCACCCCGGGTCAGCCGGGTGCCGACCGCCAGCCGCGAGCCGCTGCCCTTGATGCGGTCGACATCCTCCTCTGTAATAGTGAGTACCTCATCCATCGGCAGGTTGGCATCGGCGATGACCAAGCCCGTCATCAGCTTGGTCAGCGAGGCAATCGGCAGCACAGCGGCATCGTTCTTGCCGACCAGCACGGCATTGGTGTCACGGTCGATCACCAAGACGGCTTGAGAATGCAGATAGGCGGGATCGAGCGCCTGCGCCGCGGGCGCTGGGGTCGAAGCGGCGTCGAAAGATGCCGTCGCGAGTCCCGCGGCTGCCGCCGCAGGCACCAGCGCAGATGGACGGGATGCCAATGCATTCGAGTCGCGCGCGACACGGTCGGTCACGGCCGGGGCGCGCCTGGGCACGTCCGCCTTGCGGGCTTGGAGCTTCTGCTGGTTTGTTTTCTTGGCCTTGGCGCGGGCGGTTGCCTTGGCACGCGGTTTGGCCGGCGCCTCGGCGCGATCCGCCTTGGCTACCTTCACGGGCTTGCGCGGCGCCGCCTCGCACATGGCTGGGGGTAGTGTCAACCCCAACGCCACCAGCACGGTGGCCAGCGTACGCAACCCCGCGGTCGGGATGATGCTCATGGTGTCGGCCCCATTGGTTGACGACAATGGCATCAGTATAGGCCACGCCCCGGCGAAAACGTGCTTCTCGACAGCGCGTTAGACAAATTTTTTGAGGGTTCGATGCAACACCGGGCCGACCGCCCCATCGGCCCGGCGCGCAACTCGCCTACTCAGCCCTGCGCCGCCACCCGATCGACCTTGCTGTGCAACTTGGTCAGGGCCGAGAGGTAGGCCTTGGCCGAGGCCACGACGATATCCGGATCGGCCCCTACGCCATTGACGACGCGCCCGCCATGCTGCAAGCGAATGGTGACCTCGCCCTGCGACTCGGTGGAGCCGCTGGTGATGGCGTTGACCGAGTACAGCAGCAGCTCCGCCCCGCTCTTGACGTGCGATTCGATCGCCTTGATGCTGGCATCCACCGGGCCGTTGCCGTCCGCTTCACCCACGTATTCCTTGCCGTCGATGGTGAAGACCACGCGCGCGTGCGGTCGCTCTCCCGTCTCGGAGTGCTGCGACAGCGACACCAGGCCGTATTGCTCTTTTTCGGGCGTCACGCTCTCATCGCTGACCAAGGCGATGATGTCCTCATCGAAAATCTCCGCCTTGCGATCCGCGAGCTCCTTGAATTTGGCAAACGCCGCGTTGAGCTCGGTCTCGGACTCCATCTCGATGCCGAGCTCTTGCAGACGTTGTTTGAACGCGTTGCGGCCGGAGAGCTTGCCGAGCACGATCTTGTTGGTACTCCAGCCCACGTCCTCGGCACGCATGATCTCGTAGGTGTCGCGGGCCTTGAGCACCCCGTCTTGGTGAATGCCGCTGGCGTGCGCGAATGCGTTGGCACCGACCACGGCCTTGTTGGGTTGCACCACGAAGCCGGTGGTTTGGCTCACCAGTCGGCTGGCGGGCACGATTTGCGTGGTGTCGATGCCCACCTCCAGCCCGAAGTAGTCGCGCCGCGTCTTGACTGCCATGACCACTTCTTCCAGCGCGCAGTTGCCGGCACGCTCGCCCAAGCCGTTGATGGTGCACTCCACCTGGCGCGCGCCGCCGATCTTGACCCCGGCCAGCGAGTTGGCCACCGCCATCCCTAAGTCGTTGTGGCAATGCACACTCCAAATCGCCTTGTCCGAATTGGGGATGCGCTCGCGCAGCGTCTTGATGAACTGGCCGTACAGCTCCGGCACCGCGTAGCCGACCGTGTCGGGGATGTTGATGGTGGTGGCGCCCTCGTCGATCACCGCCTCCAGCACGCGGCAGAGGAAGTCAAGCTCGGAGCGGTAGCCGTCCTCGGGAGAAAACTCCACGTCCGGACACAGGTTGCGCGCAAACCGCACCGCCAGCCGCGCCTGCTCGTACACCTGATCGGGCGTCATGCGCAGCTTTTTTTCCATGTGCAGCGGACTGGTGGCGATGAAGGTGTGGATGCGCGCCCGATTCGCACCGCGCAACGCCTCGGCTGCACGCGAGATGTCACGGTCGTTGGCGCGCGCCAGCGAACAGACCGTGGAGTCCTTGATGGTGTCGGCGATCGCCTTGACCGCCTCGAAATCGCCATTGGAGCTGGCGGCAAACCCGGCTTCGATCACGTCGACGCGCAGCCGCTCGAGCTGGCGCGCGATGCGCAGCTTTTCCTCTTTGGTCATGGAGGCGCCGGGCGATTGCTCGCCGTCGCGCAACGTGGTGTCGAAAATGATGAGCTTGTCGGTCATGGCGGAAACTCCTACAGGGATGGCTGCGGCCCCCATCCCGGCTGCGCGGTCGGCAAAACAAACGGCCCGCAGCGGGATGGCATGCGGGCCGTGGGGGTTAGGTTGCGCGCGCTAAACCGCCTGCCCGCCATGGGGTAGGCGCAGTAGGCGATTCAGCAAACGGTCCATGGGCGCAATGTATCACAAGCCGGGACTCCCAGCCCATGAACACCTTCCATCGCCGCGATAGGTCAAACCCATGGGTTACTCGTGCAGGCCGCGCTCGTCAGGCTCATCGGTGGACGTGCTGACCACGCTCACCGGACGCCCCTTGGCCTTGCGCACCGCATAGACGACATAGCCCGACAGTCCATAGAGCACGAACAGCACGAACAGGACCACTGGCGGGTGGATGTTGATGATGGCGATGCCCAGGGCGATGAGGACCAACGTCGCAAATGGCACGCTCTTTTTCAGGCTCAGGTCCTTGAAGCTGTAGAAGGGCACGTTGGTGACCATGGTCAGCCCCGCGTACAGCGTCAGGGCGAACAGCCCCCACTGCAGCCCATCGCCCGTGTGCCCCGCATCGGTGGCCAACCAGATGAAGCCGGCCACCAGCGCCGCGGCGGCGGGCGATGGCAGCCCTTGGAAATAGCGCTTGTCCACCACGTGGGTGTTGACGTTGAACCGCGCCAGCCGCAGCGCTGCGCAGGCGCAGTACACGAAGGCCGCGATCCAGCCCCAGCGCCCCAGATCGCGCAACGCCCACTCGTACGCCACCAGGGCGGGGGCGGCGCCGAACGACACCATGTCCGACAGCGAGTCCATCTGCTCGCCAAAGGCACTCTGGGTGTGCGTCAGGCGCGCGATGCGCCCGTCCAGGCTATCGAGCACCATGGCCACGAAGATCGCAGTCGTGGCCAAGTCGTAGCGGCCGTTCATGGCCATGACGATGGCGTAGAACCCGCCAAACAGCGCAGCCAGCGTGACCAGGTTGGGCAACAGGTAGATGCCCTTGGAGCGGCGAGGCGTGGGCGCCTCGAGGGAATGTTCGGTTTCTTCGATCATGAGCAAGCAGCAGGCCAAACATGCACCCCGGCCGAGACTCTGATGGCAGACTCTGCCGGGTGCGCAAGTGTACGCCCGCGCGGGCTCAGTTGCGGCTCTGGTCGACCAGCTTGTTCTTGGCGATCCAGGGCATCATGGCGCGCAACTGAGCGCCGACGACCTCGATCGGGTGCGCGGCCAGGTTGCGGCGACGCGCCGTCATGCTGGGGTAGTTCAGCCGCCCTTCCTGGATGAACATCTTGGCGTAGTCGCCGCTTTGGATGCGCTCCAGCGCGCGGCGCATGGCTTTGCGCGATTCCTCGTTGATCACCTCGGGGCCGGTCACATACTCACCGAACTCCGCGTTGTTGGAGATCGAGTAGTTCATGTTGGCGATGCCGCCCTCGTACATCAGGTCGACGATCAGCTTGAGCTCGTGCAGGCACTCGAAATAGGCCATCTCGGGCGCGTAGCCAGCCTCGACCAGCGTCTCGAAGCCCATCTTGACCAGCTCCACCGCGCCGCCACACAGCACCGCCTGCTCGCCAAACAGGTCGGTCTCGGTTTCTTCCTTGAACGTGGTCTCGATGATGCCCGCCTTGCCACCGCCGTTGGCCATGGCGTAGCTCAGCGCCAGGTCACGCGCCTTGCCGCTCTTGTCCTGGTGCACGGCCACCAGGTGTGGCACACCGCCGCCTTGCAGGTAAGTGGAGCGCACGGTGTGACCGGGCGCCTTGGGCGCCACCATCCACACGTCCAAGTCGGCGCGCGGCACCACTTGGTTGTAGTGCACGTTGAAGCCGTGCGCGAACGCCAGCGACGCCCCCTGGCGGATGTGGGGCTCGACGTTGGCCTTGTACACATCGGCGATTTGCTCGTCCGGCAGCAGCATCATGACCACGTCGGCGGCCTTGACCGCATCGTCGACCTCCATGACGGTCAGGCCGGCTTTTTCGGCTTTGGCCCACGAGGCGCCCCCTTTGCGCAGGCCGACGACGACACGCACACCGCTGTCGTTGAGGTTTTGCGCGTGCGCATGGCCCTGGCTGCCGTAACCGATGATGGCCACGGTCTTGCCCTTGATGAGGCTGAGGTCACAATCCTTGTCGTAAAAAACTTTCATTGCTTGGGCTCCAGTGAGATACGGGGCAGGGTGGGGTCAGACCCGGAGGATGCGCTCGCCGCGGCCAATGCCACAGGCGCCGGTGCGCACCGTCTCCAGAATCGCGCTGCGGTCGATCGCCTGTAGGAAGGCGTCGTTCTTTGCCTGGTCACCGGTGAGCTCGATGGTGTAGCTTTTTTCGGTGACGTCGATGATGCGGCCGCGGAAGATGTCGGCCATGCGCTTCATCTCCTCGCGTTCCTTGCCGACGGCGCGCACCTTGACGAGCATGAGCTCGCGCTCGGTGTACGCGCCTTCGGTCAGGTCCACGACCTTGACGACCTCGATCAGGCGGTTGAGGTGCTTGGTGATCTGCTCGATGATGTCGTCCGACCCCGTGGTCTGGATCGTCATGCGCGACAGCGACGGATCCTCGGTCGGTGCGACGGTGAGCGACTCGATGTTGTAGCCTCGTGCCGAAAACAGCCCGACGACGCGCGACAGGGCTCCGGCCTCGTTTTCCAGCAAAACGGCGATGATGTGTTTCATGGGCGATTCCTCTTTTCGCCAACGTGCAGGCCCGGGGCCTGCACCGCCCTCCCCCACGCCCGGTAAGGCGTGGGCTTGGCGGGCGATAGATTCCTCAAAAAGTGGATGATGCTGCGCGACCCACGCCGGGCCGCGCTGCGCGATGGTCACAGATCCTCACTGCCCAACAGCATCTCGGTGATGCCCTTGCCCGCCTGGACCATGGGCCAGACGTTTTCGGTCGGGTCGGTGCGAAAGTCGATGAACACCGTGCGGTCTTTGAGTTTACGCGCCTCGCGCAGGGCCGGCTCGACGTCCTGCGGCCGCTCCACCAGCAGCCCGACGTGCCCGTAGGCCTCGGCCAGCTTGACGAAGTTGGGCAGCGCGTCCATGTACGAGTGGCTGTAGCGACCGGAGTATTCGATCTCCTGCCACTGCCGCACCATGCCGAGGTAGCGGTTGTTGAGCGACAGCACTTTGATCGGCGTGTTGTACTGCAAGCAGGTGGACAGCTCCTGGATGCACATCTGCACCGAGCCCTCGCCCGTGACGCAGTACACCTCGGCCTCGGGCTTGGCCAGCTTGATGCCCATGGCATACGGGATGCCCACGCCCATGGTACCCAGGCCACCCGAGTTGATCCAGCGCCGCGGCTGGTCGAACTTGTAGAACTGCGCCGCCCACATCTGGTGCTGACCGACGTCGGAGGTGATGTAGGCCTCGACGTCTTTGGTCATGTTCCACAGGGTTTCGATGACCATCTGCGGCTTGATGACCTCGGTGTTGTGGCGGTCGTACTTCAGGCAGTCGCGCGCACGCCAGCCTTCGATCGTCTTCCACCAATCCGCGAGTGCCTGCTCGTCCGGGCGTAGGGGGCTCTCGCGGATCATGGCGATCAGCTCGGTGAGCACGTCCTTGACGTCGCCCACGATCGGCACGTCCACCTTGACGCGCTTGGAGATGCTCGACGGGTCGATGTCGATGTGGATGATCTTGCGCTCGTTTTGCGCGAAGTGCTTGGGGTTGCCAATGACGCGGTCGTCGAAGCGCGCCCCCACCGCCAACAGCACGTCGCAGTTTTGCATGGCATTGTTGGCTTCGAACGTACCGTGCATGCCCAGCATGCCCAGGAAGCGCCGATCGGTGGCCGGAAACGCCCCCAGCCCCATCAGTGTGTTGGTGACCGGATAGTTCAGCAGGTCCACGAGCTGACGCAGCTCCGCCACCGCATTGCCCAAAATGACGCCACCACCCGTATAAATGTAGGGCCGCTTGGCCGTCAGCAGCAGTTGCAGCGCCTTGCGGATTTGCCCGCCGTGCCCCTTGCGCACCGGGTTGTACGAGCGCATGGTGATGCTCTCCGGGTAACCGGTGAACATCGTCTTTTTGAACGAGACATCCTTGGGGATGTCGATCACGACCGGTCCGGGACGGCCGGTGCGCGCGATGTGAAACGCCTTTTTGATGGTGACGGCGAGATCGCGCACGTCCTTGACCAGGAAGTTGTGCTTGACGATCGGGCGCGTGATGCCGACGGTGTCGCATTCCTGGAACGCGTCCAGACCGATGGCGGCCGTGGGCACCTGCCCGGTGATGATCACCATCGGGATGGAGTCCATGTAGGCGGTGGCGATGCCCGTGATGGCGTTGGTCACCCCCGGCCCGCTGGTCACCAGCGCCACACCCACTTCGCCCGTCGCGCGGGCGTAGCCGTCGGCGGCATGCACAGCGGCTTGCTCGTGCCGCACCAGCACGTGCTGGATGGTATCTTGCTTGTACAGCGCGTCGTAGATGTAGAGGACGGCGCCACCGGGGTAGCCCCAGATGTATTGAACGCCCTCTGCCTGCAGGCAGCGCACGAGAATCTCGGCGCCCATCAGCTCCTCAGCGCACGCCTGACCCGCTGCGGCGGCGGCAGACGCGACTTCGGCCTTGTTGATTTCCATGACTGACAACCTTTCAGTATTTCTCTGACGAAAAACCTCCGGTGCCCCTGGGTCACGCCCTTGTGAGGCGGCTTTGGGACTTGAGGCCAAGGCCATGGCGGTCGATCCGCGACCTTGACCCGTTTCGGTGTGGCAATGGGTTGATACCAGCTCGCATTATGGCACTGCAGCACGCTTTTGGCACTGCGGGGCACCGCTTTTTTTGTTTTGCGCGGCCCCACCGCCCTGTACAGCAGGGTACCGACTCACCCATGAGACAATGCGGTCGATAACGGTTCCTGACCGCCCATCGCTCCCCGTTTCCCGCTGACCGTTGCGCATGCCGCCCCTGCCCGTAGACGCCACCCCCCCGCCCCTCCGCCTGATCGCCCCGTCGCTGCCCCGGCGCATGGCGTGCTGGCTGTACGAGGGCGTACTGCTGTTCGGTGTGGTGTTCATCGCCGGTTATTTGTTTTCGGCGCTGACGCAGACGCGACATGCGCTGGACAACCGACACGCGCAACAGGCATTTTTGTTCGTGGTGCTGGGCATTTATTTCACTTGGTTCTGGCACAAAGGCCAGACGCTGGCCATGAAGACCTGGCACATCCGCGTCGTCGACCGCTGGGGACGGCCGCTGACGCAGGCACGCGCACTGTGGCGCTACGTGCTGTCGTGGTCCTGGTTCCTGCCACCGCTGGTGCTGCGTGAATGGCTGCAACTGCCCGCGCTGGAGGTGCTGGTGTTGCTGGGCGGCTGGATCGCGGTCTGGGCGCTGCTCGCGCGCTTTCACCCCGAACGCCAGTTCTGGCACGACGCCTGGGCCGGCACCCGGCTGGTGGACAGCCGCACCCATCCCACGAACGTCGCGTCATGACCCCGGACCTGCCCTCGTCTCCCTCGGCAGCCTTTTCGCTGTGCGTCTATTGTGGCTCGCGCCCAGGTGTGGACGGGCGCTTTCTGGCATTGGCCGAGCAAGTCGGCACCTGGATCGGCCGCCACGGCGGGCGACTGGTCTACGGTGGAGGCAACGGCGGATTGATGGGCCGGCTGGCCGACGCGACGTTGGCCGCGGGCGGCATCGTCATCGGAGTGATGCCGGAAAGCCTGGTGGAGCGCGAGTTTGCCAAGCGCGACTGCACCGAGCTGCACATCGTGCAAACGATGCACCAGCGCAAACACATGATGGCCGAGCGGGCCGACGCGTTCCTCGCGCTGCCCGGGGGGCTGGGCACGTTCGAAGAGCTGTTCGAAGTGTGGACGTGGCGCCAGCTGGGCTACCACGACAAACCCATCGGCCTGTTGAACGCCGACGGCTACTACGATGGCCTGCTGGCGTTTTTGACCCAGACCGTGCGCGCGGGCTTCGTGGGTGACTGGCAACTCGACCTGGTCACCGTCGAGCGCACACCCGAAGCGCTGCTGCCACGTCTGGTCGAGGCGGCGGGCTGGGCACCCACGGCCGACCTGCGGCGCATCTGACGGCGCTGGCCAGCGACGCCGGATCAGACCGCTTCGTCGTCTTCTTCGCCGGTGCGGATGCGGATGACCTTTTCCACCGGCGTCACGAAAATCTTGCCGTCGCCGATCTTGCCGGTGCGCGCCGCGCGCACGATGGCCTCGATGCAGCGCTCCACGTCGCCGTCACGCACCACGACGTCGATGCGCACCTTGGGCAGAAAATCGACCACGTATTCCGCGCCGCGGTAAAGCTCGGTGTGCCCTTTTTGGCGCCCGAAACCCTTGACCTCGGTCACCGTCAGCCCCGTCACGCCCTGCTCGGCCAGGGCCTCGCGCACCTCTTCGAGCTTGAACGGTTTGATGACGGCGGTGATCTGCTTCATGCGCGGCGACTCCGGATCGGTTGGTGGGGAAAGGGGTGACGCAAGCATCTCGGTGCGGCCCCGAGCGCCCGCAGCACGAAATCTACCACAGCCCCCAAGAAATGACCGCGCGGGACGTCAGTCTTCGCGCATGACCAGCGCCCAGTCGATGACGACACCGGGTACGCTGTGCGCCGCAGTCGTGCCTTGCAGCGCTTGCACCTCGGGCTTGCCGTAGGCCCCCTTCACCAACAAATAGATGGTGACGATGGGTCCACCGGATGCACGAGCCAGTACTCGCGCGCAGGCCGCGCGTCAGCCGCGCCAGCGGTTGGTGTTGGGGTAGCGCCAGTCCTTGCCAAAGCTGCGGTGCGTCACGCGAATCCCCACGGGGGCCTGGCGGCGTTTGTACTCGTTGATCCGAATCAGCCGCACCACTTGCTCGACCGCCTGCGCGGGATAACCCTCGGCCACGATCTCGGCGGGGCTGCGATCGTTTTCCATGTAGCGCTCGATGATCGCATCGAGCACGTCGTAGGGCGGCAACGTGTCCTGGTCGGTTTGATCGGGGCGCAACTCGGCGCTGGGCGCCCGGGTGATGATGCGCTGCGGAATCGGATCGGGGCCGCGGCCGTAGGGGTCGTGCGCGTTGCGCCAGCGTGCCAGCCGCCACACCCAGGTCTTGGTCACGTCCTTGATGACGGCAAAGCCGCCGGCCATGTCCCCGTAGAGGGTGCAGTAGCCGGTGGCCATCTCGCTTTTGTTGCCAGTGGTCAGCACGATGTCGCCGAACTTGTTGGACAGCGCCATCAGCAGCGTGCCGCGAATGCGCGCCTGGAGGTTTTCTTCGGTGGTGTCGGCGGGCCGCCCCTCGAACAGCGGCTGCAGCGCCGCTCGAAACCCATCGAAGATCGGGCCGATCGCGATTTCGTCGTAGCGCACCCCGAGCCGTGCTGCCATGTCGCGCGCGTCCAGCCAAGAGATGTCGGCGGTGTAGGGCGACGGCATCATGACCGCGCGCACGCGCTGGGGCCCCAGCGCATCCACCGCGATCGCCAGCACCAGTGCCGAGTCGATGCCGCCCGACAACCCGATGATCGCGCCGGGAAAGCCGTTCTTCTCGACGTAGTCGCGCGTGCCCAGCACCAGCGCGTGCCACAAGTCTTCCTCGGTGGTGGGCTGTGGCGCCACCGGGCCCTGCACCGTCCAGCCACCATCGGCACACGGGTGCAGATCGACCAGCAGCACATCCTCGGCAAAACTAGGGGCACGCGCGGCCACGTCACCCTGCGTGTCGAGGGCGAAGCTGCGCCCTTCGAACACGATTTCGTCTTGCCCCCCCACCAGGTGCGCATACACGAGCGGCAGCCCCGTCTGCCGCACGCGCTCGCGCATGGCACGCTCGCGCTCGTCGCCTTTGCCGATGTGAAACGGCGACGCATTGATGACGCACAGCACCTCGGCGCCAGCCGCCTTCGTCTCTGCTGCCGGCTGCTCGTACCACGCATCCTCGCAGATCAGCAGTCCGATGCGGTGGCGACGGCCATCGACCGTCACATCGAACACGCCGGGGGTGTGGCCCGGCACGAAATAGCGCCGCTCGTCGAAGACCTGGTAGTTGGGCAGTTCGCGCTTGGCGTAGCGGTGCACGATGCGCCCCTCGACCACGACGCTGGCGGCGTTGAGGCACGGCGCGCGCCCCACACTGCGCCCCGCGCGGGCCGTCGCCCCCGGGGCGGGCAGCGGCTGTCCCACCACAATGTGCAGGCCCAAAAGGTGCGCCGTCTGCGCCGCGACGGTTTGCACGGCATCATCGCAGGCATCGACGAATGCAGGCCGCAAATACAGGTCTTCGGCCGCATAGCCGCAAATCGCGAGTTCAGGCGTCAGCAGCACCTGGGCACCCTGCGCGTGCGCGGTGTGCGCGGCCTCGATGATGCGACGCGCGTTGCCGGCCAAGTCACCCACCACGAAATTGCACTGCGCGACTGCGATCCGGATTGCCATGGATGCCTCAACCTGCGACAAGGGGTTCGATTATCTCACCCGCATCGTGCGCGACCCGCGCGAGATCGACGCGCCCACTTGGAACGCGCTGCTATGGGCGCAGCCCGGTGGCAAGGCTTGCGGCCCGTTCATGCGTCACGAATACCTGTGCGCGCTGCACGAGACGGGCTGCGCCACGGCCGCCACCGGCTGGGCACCGCACTGGGTCACGTTGTGGTCGCGCGACGATGGCCGCTTGGTGGCCGCCGCACCCGCGTATGCCAAGGCCCACTCCTACGGCGAGTACGTGTTCGACTGGGCTTGGGCCGACGCGCACCACCGGCACGGGATCGCCTACTACCCCAAGGGCGTGGTCGCCGTCCCATTCACCCCCGTGGCGGGGCCGCGCCTGCTGGCGCGCGATGCGGCGGCGCGTGCGGCCCTCGTGCAAGCGCTGTTGGCGCACGCGCACGCCAGCGGCTGGTCTTCCCTGCACGTGCTGCTGGGCACACCCGACGACAGTCACGCCGCCGATGCCCACGGCCTGATGGCGCGCGAGACGGTGCAATTCCACTGGCACAACCAGCATCCCGAGCGTGGCGGACCGTTTACGGATTGGGACGACTTTCTGGCCAGCTTGAGCCACGACAAGCGTAAAAAAATCCGTCAGGAGCGCCGCAAGGTCGCCGACGCCGGGGTGACGATCGAGGCGCGGCGAGGCGACGCCATTTCACCCGCCGACTGGGACTTTTTCTTTCGCTGCTATGCGCAGACCTATTGGGAGCATGGCAACCCGCCCTACCTGAACGCCGCCTTCTTCCAATCGGTCGCCAGGGCGCTGCCGGATCACTGGCTGATGTTCATCGCGCGTGATGGGGCTGACCAGCCCATGGCCGCCAGCCTGGTCGCGCTTGGTGACGCCACTCCGCAACCACGGGCGGCCTTTGGGCGCTACTGGGGCGCGTTGGCGCGCGTGGACTGTCTGCACTTCGAGCTGTGCTACTACCAGCCGCTGCAGTGGTGCATCCACCACGGGGTGGCGCGCTTCGAAGGTGGCGCGCAAGGCGAGCACAAAATGGCCCGAGGCCTGCTGCCCACGACGGTGCACAGCCGCCACTGGCTGGCTCATCCGGCGTTTGCGCACGCCGTAGATAACTACTTGGCCCGGGAGCGCTCGGCAACGGCCGCCTATCAGGCGGCCTTGCAAGCGCACGCACCCTACCGTCAGGCAGACTGCGCGCGGTAGGCCTCGACGCCCGCCAAAATCTCCTGCCGGGCTTCTTCGACCGTACCCCAACCCAGCACTTTGACCCATTTGCCAGGGTCGAGATCTTTGTAGTGCTCAAAGAAGTGCTCGATGGTCTTGCGCTGCAAGGGGTGGAGATCCTCGACCGATTGCAGGTTCGAGTACAGGGGCAAGATTTTGTCTGTCGGCACGGCCAATACCTTGCCGTCCACGCCACCCTCGTCCTCCATCTTCAGGATGCCCAGCGCCCGACACGGCACCACCACGCCCGGCGGCAGCGGCACAGGCGTCAACACGAGCACGTCCACCGGGTCGCCATCGCCGGCGATGGTTTGGGGCACGTACCCATAATTGGCCGGGTAGTGCATCGCGGTGTTCATGAAGCGATCGACGAAGATCGCGCCCGAGGCCTTATCGACTTCGTACTTGATCGGCTCGCCATGCATCGAGATTTCGATGATGACGTTGAAGGCGTCGGGGACTTTGTTGCCTGGGGTAACTTGATTGAAAGCCATGACAAGCGAAGGGGTAGATAGCAGAACGACTGGCGATTGTGGTTTATTTTACTGGCACCAAACTGACGCCCCATCAGGTCAAAAAGCGCGCGATGCCCTCCACATCCTCGGGGAAGAGCTGTCCACGCTCGGCCATGACGATGCGGCCGTCACGCCCACGCACCAGCGTGATGGGCAGCCCCTTGGGCTTGGGCATGGCACGCTGTACCTCCGGCGTCACCCAGGCGCTCGGAAAGGTGTAGCCGCGCTGTTGCAGGTAGCGCCGCGCGGCGTCGGCCGTGCGGTCGATGGACAAGCCCAGCAACAGCCAGCCGGGCTGTGTGGCGTGAGTGCGCCAGAAGCGCTCGATGTGCGGCGTCGTCACCGCACAAAACGGACAGGTGCTGGCCCACCAGTACAGCACCAGCACGCGCCCTTCGGCGTCGGCGGGCTCGAACCGCGTGCCGTCGAGGCGCTCCATCGGGGGCACGCGCCATGGCGCGCCCAGTGCTGGCAGGGCAGGCGCACGCGCCTCGGCGGCCGCCACATCGGCCGGTTGGGCCCAGGCCCGCTGGCCACTCCAGCCTGCCAGTACGCTCCCTGCCATGTGTACCAACCAGTGTCTGCGTCGCCACATCACACAACCCCTTTTCCTGTGACAGCATCCGCGCGGCGTGCGCGGGATCCGGGTAAGTCTCGGTGGACATTCACCGCAATGCTGCTAATCTAGCGCACATGTCCGAGCGTGTCATTCCCTTGGTCGATCAGCGCATCGCAGCGCTGAGCGCACCGCGCCCCACTGTACCCATCGTGCCACGTGGCCATGTCGCGGACCGACTGGGTCGCCCGCTGCGGGATCTGCGCATCAGCGTGACGGATCGCTGCAACTTTCGCTGCAGCTACTGCATGCCCAAGGATGTCTTCACCAAGGACTACCCTTATCTGCCACACGCGGCGCTGCTGACGTTCGAGGAAATCACGCGGCTGGCACGGCTGTTCGTGGCGCACGGCGTGCGCAAGCTGCGCCTGACCGGGGGCGAGCCGCTGTTGCGGAAAAACTTGGAGATCCTGATCGAGCAGTTGGCTGCCCTGCGCACGCCCGAGGGCGAGCCGCTGGACCTGACACTGACCACCAATGGCAGCCTGCTGCGCCGCAAGGCGCGGGCGCTGCGCGACGCCGGGCTGCAGCGCGTCACGGTCAGCCTCGACGGACTGGACGACGCCGTCTTTCGCCGCATGAACGACGTCGATTTTCCCGTGGGCGAGGTACTCGATGGCATCGCCGCCGCGCAGGCGGTTGGGCTGGGGCCGATCAAGGTCAACATGGTCGTCAAGCGCGGCACGAACGACGACCAGATCACCCCCATGGCGCGGCATTTTCGCGGCAGTGGTATCGTGCTGCGCTTCATCGAGTACATGGACGTGGGCGCCACCAATGGCTGGCGCATGGATGAAGTGCTGCCTAGTGCCGACGTGCTGGCACGGCTGCAGCGCGAGTTTGCCCTGGTGCCGCTGGAGCCGAGCGCGCCGGGCGAGACCGCCCAACGCTGGGGCTATGCCGGACCCGATGGGCGGCACGATCCCCAATTGGGCGAAATCGGCCTCATCAGCAGCGTCACACAGGCTTTTTGCCGCGACTGCAACCGCATCCGTCTGTCGACCGAGGGCAAGGTCTATCTGTGCCTGTTCGCTGACCGCGGCTATGACTTGCGCAGCCTGCTGCGCGGTGGGGCCAGCGACGAAGACATCGCGTCGTCGCTGGCCGCCATCTGGCAGGGACGCAACGACCGTTACTCCGAACTGCGCGCCCTGCTGCCGGCGGAACAGCGCAGCGCTGCACGCCGCATCGAAATGAGCTACATCGGGGGATGAAGCGCATGACCGCGGGGGAATCACCTGTACCGGGCAGCGTCACCGGCGTTGTGCTGGCAGGCGGTCAGGGCAGCCGCATGGGCGGCATCGACAAGGGGCTGCAAACCTACCGCGGCGTGCCGCTGGCCCTGAACGCACTGCTGCGCCTGCGCCAGCAGCGCGGCGACTGGATCGGCGACGTCATGATCAACGCCAACCGCCATCTGGGGGCGTACGAGGGGTTCGGCGTTCCCGTCTGGCCCGACACCGTTGGCGGCTTTGCCGGGCCGCTGGCGGGAATGCTGACCGCGCTCACCCATGCGCAAACGCCATTCGTGCTGACCGTGCCGTGCGACGCGCCGCGCTTTCCGCTCGACCTGGCCGACCGGATGTGCCAGACCCTGATCGAACACCAGGCCGACTTGGCCATGGCCGCTGGCCCAGAGGCTGACGGGCGGGTACGCACGCAACCCGTCTTTTTGTTGCTGGGCACCCACTTGCTGGAAGATTTGGACCGCTTTCTGAGCGAAGGGGGACGCAAGATCGACGCCTGGACGGCACGCCACCGCTGCGTGCCGGTGGCGTTCGACCGACCGAATGACGACCCCCTCGCCTTTGCCAATGTCAACACGCTGGCCGATTTGCACGCGCTGGAGACCACGGCCACCCCTGCACAACACCCGTGACGCGCCGCCGGGCGCGTCGCCACGATCCCACTGCTTCTCCCATGAAAAGCCTGGAACAGATTGCTGCCGAGCTGCAGGGCTACGACCCGGCCGCCCTGCCCGCCCCCCTCGTCGTCGATTTTCTACACCGCATGGTCGAGCCGGTGGCGGAGCTCGAAACCGTCGCCGTGGTCGACGCGCTGGATCGCGTGCTGGCGCGAGATATCCTCTCGCCCATCGACGTGCCGCCGCACGACAACGCGGCCATGGACGGCTTTGCGGTCCGCGGTGCGGCGCTGTCATCCGACCGCGACACCGCGCTGCGCGTTTTGGGGACGGTGGTCGCGGGCGGTCCGCGCTGGACGCAACCCGTGCCCGACGATGCCTGCGTGCGCATCATGACCGGGGCGGTGATGCCCGAGGGGCTGGATACCGTCGTGCCGGTCGAGTTCGCCCGCGTGCGACCCGACGGGAGCGTCGTGGTGCCCGCCGGCGCGGTTCGGCCCGGAGAACACCGGCGCCTGCGCGGTGAGGACTTGGCGGCGGGTAGGCCGGCGTTGCGCGCGGGTGAGCGGCTCGGACCCGCTGCGGTGGGGCTCATCGCCAGCCTGGGTATCGCGCAGGTGCCGGTGTGGCGGCGGGTGCGGGTGGCCTATTTTTCGACCGGTGACGAAATCCTGTCGCTGGGTGAGCCGCTGCGCGAGGGGAGCATCTACGACAGCAACCGCTACACGGTAGGGGCGATGTTGCGCCGCCTCGGGGTCGAGGTGATCGACTTGGGCGTGGTGCGCGACGCGCCCGACGCGCTAGAAGCGGCATTTCGGCACGCAGCCGCGCAGGCCGACGCCGTCATCACCAGCGGCGGCGTCAGCATGGGCGAGGCCGACTACACCAAGGCGATGATGCGCCGCTTGGGCGAGGTGGTGTTTTGGCGCATCGCGATGCGCCCGGGGCGACCGATGGCGGTCGGGCGGCTGCGCCAGAGCGATGATCGCCCGCCCACGCTGTTGTTCGGCCTGCCCGGCAACCCCGTCGCGGTGATGGTGACGTTTTTGGCTTTCGTGCGGCCGGCGCTGCTGCGCCTGATGGGTGCACGCGCAACGCTACCGCTGCCGATGCGGGCCCGCGCCGCCGAGGTCATGCGTAAAAAACCCGGCCGCACCGAATACCAACGGGGCATCGTCTGGCGCGCGGCCGATGGCAGCGTGCACGTGCGCACCACGGGCAATCAGGGATCGGGCGTGCTGCGCTCGATGGTCGAAGCCAATGCGCTGATCGTGCTGGGCCACGACCAGGGCACGGTCGCCGTCGGTGACGAGGTGGACGTGTTGTTGTTCGAGGGGATCCTCTGACGCCTGCGGTGCAACTCGCCCGAGTGGACGTTTGCCGCCGCAACCCGATCAGCCCAGCAACATCAGGCCGATCTGCAGCAGGATCAGCAGCACCAGCACCGACAGATCGACCCCGCCGATCGTGGGCAGCAGCCGGCGCACCGGGGCGAGCAACGGATCGAGCAGCCGCCCCAGGGTGCCGATGAGCGGCGAAAACGGCTGCACCCACGTCAACACCGCGTACACCAGCAGCAACACCATCAAACCCTGCAGGGCCGTTCGCAGCAGCAGCTGCAGTGCCAGCACGGGGACGGTGACCGCAAAGCCCAAGGTTTGCACCCCGGGCAGAGCTCCCCCCCAAAGCAGGTGCAGCAGACCCGCATGCGCCAGCGCCAACACCACCGCCGCCAGAAAACTGCCCCAGTCCACGGTGGACTGCGCCCAAGCGCGTGGCAGCGTGCGCCGCAGGGGTTGCACGATCCAGTCGGTCAATGCCATGATGAATGGCCCGGGCTGGGCCGTCATGCGCAGTCGGCGCGTATTCATCCAACCCCGCAGCAGCGCCGCGCCCACCAGGAAGAAAAACACGGTATCGAGCAGGAAAACGACGATGCGCATGGCCATGACACTCGAATGCAGGGACTCGGGACAGTCTCAACCACGCCCGCTGCGCGGGTGTCGCGCACGGCGTGGCGCTGGCGATTGTGCCGCAGGCTTGGCGCCGCCGCGCGCCGATTTGCTCTGCTGCCCCTTGGCGCGCGTGCGGCGCCCGTGGGTCGGCTCGGCGCTGCCCTCGCCCCCCTCGCGCTCCGGTCCGCCCATGGCCGCACGCGCCGTGCGTGCCTCTGGCGCCATCTCGTCGTCTCGAACCAGGCGAAAGTCGATGCGACGGCCATCCAGATCGACCCGGCTGACCTGTACCGCGACCTTGGAGCCGAGCGTGTAGCGCACACCGGTGCGTTCACCGCGCAGTTCTTGGCGACGCTCGTCGTAGCGGAAATACTCACCGCCCAGTTCCGTGATATGCACCAGCCCCTCGATATAGAGAGTATCGAGCGTGACGAACAGGCCGAAGCTGGTGACGGCGGTGACGGTGCCGGTGAACTCTTCGCCCAGGCGCTCGCGCATGTACTTGCACTTGAGCCAGGCCTCGACGTCGCGGCTGGCCTCGTCGGCCCGGCGCTCGTTGGCGCTGCAGTGCAGCCCCGCGGCTTCCCAACCCAGCACCTCGTTCGACGGTCGGCCGCGCGAGCGTTTCATCGCCTCGGACGCGCCGCGCTCCTCCAGCCGCTTGGCCAGCTTGGCCTGCGCTTCGCCCGGTAGCGGCAACTCGGGCAAATGGTAGCGCTCGCCTTTCAAGATGGCTTTGATGACGCGGTGCACCAACAGGTCCGGGTAGCGCCGGATGGGGCTGGTGAAGTGCGTGTACGCCTCGAACGCGAGCCCGAAGTGCCCGACGTTGTGCGGGGAGTACATGGCCTGCTGCATCGAGCGCAGCAACATCTGGTGGATCTGCGGCGCATCGGGCCGGTCCGCCGTGGCCTGCGAGATGGCCTGAAAATCGCGTGGGGTCGGCAAATCCGGCACGGTATAGGGCACCCCCAACGCCTTGAGGTATTCGCGCAGGATCTCCACCTTGTCCGGCGACGGACGCTCGTGCACGCGGTACAGGCAGGGGTGCTGGTGGGTGGCGATGAACTCGGCAGCGCACACGTTGGCAGCCAGCATCGCCTCCTCGATCAGCCGATGCGCGTCGTTGCGCGTGCGCGGCTCGATGCGCTCGATGCGTCCCGCCTCGTCACAGACGATCTGCGTCTCCACCGTTTCCAAATCCACCGCGCCCCGTGCCTGCCGCGCCGCGAGCAACGCGCGATAGACGTCGTGCAGATTCAGCAGGTGAGGCACCAAGGCTGCATGCCGCTGTGCCTCTGGTCCCCGCGTGTTTTGCAGAATGGCCGCCACCTCGGTGTACGTGAAGCGCTGGTGGCTGTGCATCACCGCGGGGTAGAACTGGTAGGCCTGGACCTGCCCCTTGGCATCGATGAGCATGTCACACACCATGCACAAGCGGTCCACGCCTGGGTTGAGCGAGCACAACCCGTTGGAGAGCTTCTCCGGCAGCATCGGAATGACGCGGCGCGGGAAATACACGCTGGTGGCTCGGTCATAGGCATCGATATCCAGCGCCGAGCCGTTGCGCACATAGTGGCTGACGTCGGCGATCGCCACCAGCAGCCGCCAGCCCTTGCCGCGACCGACGCGCGCCGGTTCGCAATACACCGCATCGTCGAAATCGCGCGCATCCTCGCCATCGATCGTGACCAGCGGCACGTCGGTCAGATCGACACGGCCGCGCCGGTCGGTGGCGCGCACCCGATCCGGCAAGGCGCGCGCCTCGGCCACCGTGGCCTCGGAAAACCTATGCGGCACTCCGTACTTGCGCACCGCGATTTCGATTTCCATGCCCGGATCGTCGATGTCGCCAAGCACTTCCTTGACCCGTCCCACAGGCTGTCCATACAGGGCGGGTGGCTCGGTGAGCTCGACCACGACCACCTGCCCGGGCTGGGCCGAACCGGTTGCGCCCTTGGGGATGAGCACATCTTGGCCATAGCGCTTGTCTTCCGGCGCCACCAGCCAGACACCGCCTTCGTGCAACAGCCGCCCGATGATGGGGGTGTCGGCGCGCGCCAGAATCTCCGTCACCCGACCCTCGGGACGGCCGCGGCGGTCCTGGCGCACGATGCGCACGCGCACGCGGTCTTTGTGCAGCACCGCGCGCATCTCGTTGGGCGGCAGATAAATGTCAGGCTGACCGTCGTCGCGCACGACGAAGCCGTGGCCATCACGGTGGCCGATGACCACCCCTTCGATTTCGGTCAGGACAACTGGGTTCTTTTCTTTCACGGACAAATGGATTTCCTGCGGGCGCGGCCCGCGTCATGTGTATAATTTTGGCTCTTTCCTTAAGCCCAGGTGGCGGAATTGGTAGACGCACTAGTTTCAGGTACTAGCGCCGAGAGGCGTGGAGGTTCGAGTCCTCTCCTGGGCACCAAAAGCAAACCGTCGGCTCGTCAGTGCTGGCACACCACACACGGTGAGGCGCGTCAGCAGCGCCTGACAAGGCCCCAATCATACCGCGAGCCAGGCTCGCCGTGACGGGCGGTCAACGGTAAAAAGTTGTTATAATTTCGGTCTGTCCGGTGCGCCCAGGTGGCGGAATTGGTAGACGCACTAGTTTCAGGTACTAGCGCCGAGAGGCGTGGAGGTTCGAGTCCTCTCCTGGGCACCATTGACAGACGAACGAAAAACCGGCTCGTGCGACAGCCGGTTTTTTTGTGCCCGCGGCCCGCGACCAACGGCAGGCCGCCCCATCAGACCGGGATACCCACCAAGTCGTGCCCTTGGGCAGCCACGATCCGGGCCCGGATGAACTCCCCCGCGCGGTACGTTTTGCTCAGCTTCTCCGGCGGCAGCAATTGCACCGTGCCGTCGATCTCCGGCGCATCGGCGTAGGTGCGGCCCACCCCGCCCTTCTTGCCCAACCCGACCGCCTGGTCCACCAACACCTGCATGGTCGCGCCCACGCGGCGCTGCAGGCGCTCGATCGCCACGGCCTCCGCCACCGCCATGAATCGGGCCCGGCGCTCCTCGCGCACCGCATCGGGCAAAGCCCCCGGGAGCGCATTGGCCGCCGCCCCCTGCACCGGCGAGTAGGCAAAACAGCCCGCCCGGTCGATCTGCGCCTCGCGCACGAAGTCGAGCAGATGGGCAAACTCCTCCTCCGTCTCGCCCGGAAAGCCGGCGATGAAGGTGCTACGCACGACCAGCTCGGGACAGATCTCGCGCCAACGGCGGATGCGCTCCAGGTTGCGCTCGCCGCTGGCCGGGCGCTTCATGCGCCGCAACACGTCCGGGTGGCTGTGCTGGAACGGTACGTCCAAATACGGCAGCACCCATCCCTCGGCCATCAGCGGCACCACCTCGTCCACGTGCGGGTAGGGGTAGACGTAGTGCAACCGCACCCAGGCGCCATGCGCACGCGCCAGCATCCCCAGCTCGCGCACCAGCTCGAGCATGCGGGTGCGAATCGGGCGGCCCTCCCAAAAACCCGTGCGGTACTGTACGTCCACCCCGTAGGCGGACGTATCCTGGCTGATGACGAGCAGCTCTTTGACGCCGCCTTCGAACAAGCGCCGCGCCTCGGTCAGCACGTCGCCGATGGGCCGGCTGACCAGATCACCCCGCATGGACGGGATGATGCAAAACGTGCAGCGGTGGTTGCAACCCTCGCTGATCTTGAGGTAGGCGTAGTGGCGCGGGGTGAGCTTGACTCCGACACCATCGATGGCGTTGCGCGGCGGGGGCACCAAGTCCACGAAGGGATCGTGCGGCTTGGGCACGTGCGCGTGCACCGCCGCCAACACCTCGTCGGTGGCGTGCGGGCCGGTGACCGCCAGCACGGCCGGGTGCAGCGACCGCACCAGGTTGTCACCATGCTCGTTGGCCCGCGCACCCAGGCAGCCGGTGACGATGACCTTGCCGTTGTCGCGCAGCGCCTCGCCGATGGCGTCCAGGCTCTCCTTGACGGCGTCGTCGATGAAGCCGCAAGTGTTGACGATGACGAGATCGGCGTCCTGATAGGTCTTGCTGGTGCGGTAGCCCTCGGCGCTCAGACGCGTGAGGATGAGCTCGGAGTCCGTCAATGCCTTGGGACAACCCAGGCTGACAAAACCGATGGTGGGTGCAGCCGCGGCGGGTCGCCCGCTGGTCGCGAGTTCGGAGGTCGGGGTGGACATCCCCGTATTGTCTCAGGTCAATGCGGCCGTTTGATGCCGAACGCGCTGAGCATCTGCTCCTGCATTTGGACAAAGGCCTTTTGTTGCTGGGCAAAAAAATGGCTCATGGCCAACGGCGGTTGCGCGGCCATGAACTGCTGCCACAGCTCGGGCGTCAGCTCCTTGGCCTGCTCGGCCATCTTCTGCTGCAGCTCCATGAAGATCTGCAGGTTGCGCTCCAGGTACGAGCCCATGAAGTCCTGCATCGCATGGCCGTAGAAACGGATGATGTTGGCGAGCATCTTCTCCGAGAACAGGGGCACACCCGCCGTCTCCTCTTCCAGAATGATCTGCAGCAGGATGGCGCGCGTGAGGTCCTCACCCGTCTTGGCATCGCGCACGACGAACGGCTCGGCCCGCATGACCAACGCCTTGACGTCACTGAGCGTGATGTAGGACGACGAATCGGTGTCATACAGGCGGCGATTGGGATACTTCTTGATGACACGCACCGTCGGCGTGCCGGCCGACGGCGACTCGGCATCGGATGGTTCGGCCTGGTTGGCCTTCGTGGACTGCACGTCACGGACTCCTGAGACGATAGCTGCACCTGCTGCCGCGCGACTGCACGACACCCCGCGGGGCATTGTAGAGCGCTCGAGCCGGCACGCCCAGCGGGGATTTCCCGGCCTCGGCACGGGCGGCCGATGGCGCCCGCCCGCTCAACGACCGTGCGACGCATCCAAGCCCAGGCGCTGGCGCACGGCCTCGTACAGACAGACGGCGCTGGCCACCGAGACGTTGAGGCTCTCCACCGCCCCGCGCATGGGGATGGCCACGAGCTCGTCGCACGTGCGGCGCACCAGTGCGCGCATGCCCTTGCCCTCGGCCCCCATCACCACCGCAGCGGGCCCGCGCCAGTCGTACTGATACAGCGTGCGCGGCGCATCGTCGCTGGTGCCGACCACCCAGATGCCCCGCTCTTTGAGTCCCTCCAAGGCGCGCGCGAGGTTGGTCACCAGAAAAAACGGTACCGTCTCGGCCGCCCCGCTGGCCACCTTGGCCACCGTGGCGTTCAGGCCACAGGACTGGTCCTTGGGCGCGATGACGGCGTGTGCCCCTGCCCCGTCGGCCACGCGCAGGCAAGCCCCCAGGTTGTGGGGGTCCGTCACGCCGTCGAGCACCAGTAGCAGGGGCGGATCGGCCCGGCGCTCGGCCTCGGAGCGGGCCTCCAGCTGGTCCAGCCAATCGTCCAACGTGCGGGCCTGTTCGACCGGATGCACACGCGCCACCACGCCCTGGTGATGCCCACCGCCCGCCAGCCGGGCCAGCCGCGCCCCGTCGGCCTCGATGACGCGCACGCCCGCCTCTTGCGCACGCTGCAGGAATTGGCGCATGCGCGCGTCGCGTCGGGCAGGGTCGACATAGACCTCCAACACGGTGGTCGGTGCGATCTTGAGCCGCACGCCCACGGCGTGAAAGCCAAACAGGATTTTGGGTTCGGAAGCCATGGGGCGCGATTATGCGCCCGGCACCCATTCGCGGGCGCGCCCGGCTTCGATCGCGATGCGCCGCTCGCAGCGTGCGGCGATCGCCGGGTCGTGCGTCACCAACACCAGCGTCGTGCCGTGCTCGCGGTTGAGGTCGAACATCAGCTGCATCACGCGCTCACCCGTGGCGTGGTCCAGGCTGCCAGTCGGTTCGTCGGCCAGCAGCACGGCCGGCTCGACGACGAACGCGCGCGCCAGCGCCACACGCTGCTGCTCGCCGCCGGAGAGCACCCGGGGGTAATGCCCCAGCCGCTCGCCCAGACCCACGCGCTCGAGCATGCGGCGCGCCGCCGCGCGCGCATCACGCCGCCCGGCCAGCTCCAGCGGCAGCATGACGTTTTCCAGTGCGGTCAGGTTGGCCAGCAACTGAAAGCTCTGGAACACGAAGCCGACCTGGCGCGCGCGCAGCGCCGCGCGGGCGTCTTCGTCCAGCGCGAAAATGTCGACACCGCCGAGGTGAACCGTGCCCGTTGTGGGCGTATCCAACCCCGCGATGAGCGACAGCAATGTGCTCTTGCCCGAGCCAGACGCACCCACGATGGCCAACGTCTGACCGGCGGCGACGGAGAAATCGACCTCGTGCAAGATGTGCAGCGTGCCCGTGGCGTCCGTGACCGATTTGGACAGGCGCTGCACCGTGATGATGGATGTGGACATGAAAGGCGGTTTGGAGTGAATCGACGAGACTGTAACGCGCTGCTGCTGGGCGCGCTGGCGCTGGCGTGCTTGCCAGTCAGAGCGCACGCCCAGGCCGCAGGTTCCACACCCGTGGTGCTGGTGGTGGGCGACTCACTGAGTGCCGAGTATGGCCTGGCACGCGGCAGCGGCTGGGTGGCGCTGCTGGAGCAGCGGCTGGCGCAGGCGGGGCGGCGCGTACGCGTGGTCAACGCCAGCGTCAGCGGCGACACCACCGCGGGCGGCCGCTCGCGCCTGCCGGCGCTGCTGGCGCAGCACCGGCCCGCCGTCGTCATCATCGAGCTGGGTGGCAACGATGCGCTGCGTGGCCTGCCGCTGCAGAGCACGCGCGACAACCTGCGCGCCATGATCCGCGCCAGCCGCGCCGCCGGTGCCCGCGTGTTGCTGCTGGGCATGGACATGCCCCCCAACTACGGCGAGCGCTTCCGCGCCGACTTTCGCGCCCTCTACACCGACTTGGCGCGCGAGGAGAAAGTGGCGCTGGTTCCGTTCTTCTTGGCCGGCGTTGCCGACGTCGCCCACGCTCCCACGCTGTTTCAAGACGACCGCATCCACCCCAACGAGCGCGCGCAACCCATCCTGCTGGACAACGTTTGGCCGGCGTTGCAGCCACTGCTACCACGGGGATAAGCGCCGATAGGCCGAGCGGGCCAGCCTCGCACACTCTCCCGTTCACGGCATCACGGTAACACTCGAAGCGCCTGTGCGAGATCCGCACGCAAATCGTCCACGTCCTCCAGGCCAACGGCCAAGCGCACCAGCCGCGGTGCGTGCGGCCACGGGCGCTGGCGCAGCGTCGGCACGTCATAGGGGACGCACAAACTGACCGGACCAGCCCAGCTGTAGCCCAGGCGGAACAGCCGCAGCGCGTCGCAAAACGCATCCACCTGCGGTGGGCTCACGGCGGCGTCGAACACGACGCTAAAGAGCGCGGCGGCCCCGCGCGCGTCGCGCTGCCAGGCCGCGTGCCCCGGGGAGTCGGGCAGCGCCGGGTGCAAGACGCGCGCCACGCGCGGCTGCTTGCGCATCCAGGCTGCCAGTGTGCGGGCAGCGGCGTCTTGCGCGCGGTAGCGCAGCGGCAGGCTGGGCAGACCGCGCAACACCGCTTCTACATCGTTGGCGCCCACGCCCAGCCCTAAGCGCATGTGCGTCATCAGCAGCATCTGGTGTAGGGCGTCGTCGCGCGTGACGACGGCGCCCATGAGCACGTCGGCGCCACCGCTGGGGTATTTGGTCAGGGCCTGCATGGCCACGTCGACCCCCAGCTCGAACGGCCGCAGCGCCACGCCCGCCCCCCAGGTGTCATCCAGCGCGGTCACGATGGGGCGCTCGCGCCCTGCGTTGGCGGCGCGCACCACGGCCAGCAGCGCGGGCAGATCGGGAAATTCGAGCGTCACGGAACCCGCTGCCTCCAGCCACACCAGGCGTGTGCGCGGGGTGATCGCCGCCGCCAGGTCGGCGGGGTCCATCGGGTCGTAGATGCGATGCCCGATGCCCCACTGGGCCAGCTCGTGCGCGGCCAATGCTTTGTTGGGCCCGTAGGCGTTGTCGGGCAGCAGCACCTCGTCGCCGCTGCGCAGCAGCGCCAAGTCCACCAGGGCGATGGCCGCCAGCCCACTCGGCGTCAATACGCAGTGCCGACCGCCTTCCAGCGTCGCCAGGCGCTCCTCGAGCACGAAGGTGGTGGGCGTGCCGTGCAATCCATAGGTGTAGCCGGACTTGTCCTGCCAGCGGCGCTCGCGCATGGCCGCCACGTTGGGAAAAAACACCGTGGAGGCTTTGTGCACCGCCACGGGCACGGCATCGAACCCTGAGGGCGCACGGTAGGGGTGATGGATCAGCCGAGTGGCCTCACCCATCCCTGCGGAGGGGTTCAGACTTTCCATTTAGCCAGCAGCTGCTGCGGACGCAGGTTGTCGTAGCACTCGAACGGCTGATGGATCCAGGGGTTGGTCGGCAGGAATTCGACCGAATAGTCGGGTGTGAAGACCGAAACCGCCTTGGTCCAGAGGACGGCGCTGCGCAGCTCGGTAATCGGCGGATAGTTGCTGCGCAGCATTTCGATGACCGCCTTGAGCGTGTGCCCCGAATCGGCCAGGTCATCGACGAGCAGCACGCGGCCTGCGATCTCGCCTTTGGGCGTCGTGATATAGCGCGCGATGTCGAGCTGGCCACGCACCGTGCCGCCTTCGGCGCGGTACGAACTGGTGGACATGATGGCCAGCGGCTTGTCGAAGATGCGGCTGAGGATGTCGCCCGGACGCATGCCACCGCGGGCCAGGCACAGAATGGTGTCGAACTCCCAACCCGACTGATAAATCTGGATCGCGAGTTTTTCGATCAGGTTGTGATACTCGTCGTACGAGACGTAGAGGTGCTTGCCGTCTTCGGTCAGCATGGGAGCCCCCGGATGAAAAGCCTCAGCGGCGGGTTAGGCCGCAAACGGATGACGCACCAGGATCGTGTGATCCCGATCGGGACTGGTCGAGATGACGTGGATGGGCACGCCCGTCACGGCTTCGATGCGCTCCAGATAGCGGCGTGCGTTGAGCGGCAGATCCTCGTAGCGCGTCACGCCCGCGGACGCCTCGCTCCAGCCGGGCAGCGTTTCGTAGATCGGCTCGCAGCGCTCGATCTCGTCGGCCCCCAGCGGCAGCAGATCGATTTCGCGGCCGTCGAGCCGGTAGCCCACGCACAGCTTGAGCTCGGGCAGGCCGTCGAGCACGTCCAGCTTGGTGATGCACAGGCCCGACAGGCCGTTGACCTGCGCGGAGCGCTTGAGCAGCGCGGCGTCGAACCAGCCGCAGCGCCGGGCCCGGCCGGTCGTGGTGCCCTTCTCGGCACCCACGGTGGCCATGTGCCAGCCGGGCGTGCCTTCGGTTTGCCAGTCCAGTTCCGTCGGGAACGGGCCGCCGCCCACGCGCGTACAGTATGCTTTGGTGATGCCCAGCACGTAGTGCAGCAAGCCCGGCCCGACCCCCGCGCCCGCCGCCGCGTTGCCCGCGACGCAGTTGCTGGAGGTCACGAACGGGTAGGTGCCGTGGTCGATGTCGAGCAAGGTGCCCTGCGCGCCTTCAAACAATAGGTTGGCACCTTGCCGGTGGGCCTCGTTGAGCTCACGCGACACGTCGGCAATCATGGGGCGCAGCTGCTCGGCATGGCGCATCGCCTCCTCGAACACCGGCTCGAAGCGCACCCGGCCCGCCTCCAGGTAGGGCTGCAGCGCCGGCCCCCACTCGATCGATGCCGACCCCAAGTACGTGGTCAGCACGTGGTTGTGCCAGTCGAGCAGCTCGCGCAGCTTGGCCGCGAAGCGCTCTGGGTATTGCAGATCTTGCACCCGCAGCGCGCGCCGCGCGACTTTGTCCTCGTAGGCCGGGCCGATGCCGCGACCGGTGGTGCCGATCTTGGCCGCGCCTGACCGTTCCTTGGCCACCTCGCGCGCGACGTCGACCGCGGCGTGAAACGGCAAGATCAGCGGACACGCTTCGCTGATGCGCAGGCGCGAGCGCACCTCGACACCGGCGCGCTCCAGGCCCTCGATTTCCTCCAGCAGCTTGGCCACCGACAACACCACCCCGTTGCCGATGTAGCACGTCACCCCCGGGCGCATGATGCCGCTGGGGATAAGGTGCAGCGCCGTCTTGACGCCACCGATGACCAGGGTGTGTCCGGCATTGTGCCCGCCTTGAAAGCGCACCACCCCCTGCGCGGTCTCGGTCAGCCAGTCGACCAGCTTGCCCTTGCCCTCGTCCCCCCACTGGGTCCCCACCACCACCACGTTGCGCCCCGGCTGGGGCTGAAAAGCCTTGTCGTTCATCGCAAACGGTCGCTCGATCGGTTTTGCTGGAAAGAAGGTCCCATCCCCGTGCGGCCAGCTCACCCCGCCGGAGCGAGCGGTTGCACCCGCCACTCGCCGTCGCGCTCCACCAGTTCACGGTCGCAGGCAAATTCATCGACTTCGTGTTCGTGACCCGGCAGCACGCACACGACCGTCTCGCCCGCCGCGCGTAGCCGCGCGATCGCGGCCCGCAGCGCGGCGTCGTGGCGCCAAGGGGCCCGAATCGCCGGTCGCAGCGGGGCCGCGGCCACCAGCCGCACGAGCTGCTTGATGTCGAGGCTAAAACCCGCCGCCGGGCGCCGACGCCCAAAGATGGCACCCACCTCGTCGTAGCGCCCCCCCCGGGCGATCTCCTCGGGCGCCCTGCCCTCGCCCGCCCCCAGCAGCGAAAACCGCACGCCGGTGTAGTAGGCGTAGCCGCGCAGGTCCGCCAGGTCGAATGTGACTTCGACGTCCGGGGCGTGCTCGCGCAAGCGCGCCGCCAGCCAGGCCAGATCGTCGAGGGCGCGCTGTAAACGCTCGCCGCCCGGCAGTCGCTGCCGTGCGGCGAGCAACACAGCCGCATCGCCGTACAGCTCGGGCAGGGCCAACACCCCTTGCGCGACGGGCGTGGGCAAGCCAGCCGCGAGCCGGGCCAGCGTGGCGGCGTCCTTGGTTGCCAACGCGGCATGGATACGCGCCACCGTCACTGGGGTGGCGCCACAGCCGTCGAGCACCGCATCGACGACGCGCACGTCGCCCAGATCGACAACCAAACGCCGCACGCCCGCGACACGCAGCGCATCCAGCGCCAGTTCCAGCACTTCCAGGTCGGCCTCGAGCCCCGCGTGGCCGTAAATCTCCGCGCCGAACTGCAGCGGCTCGCGGCTGCCATGCGCGGCATCCACCCGCGTGTGCAACACGGGACCGCAGTAGCACAGCCGGGTGACCCCCTGCCGGTTGAGTAGGTGGGCGTCGATGCGGGCCACCTGCGGTGTGGTGTCGGCGCGCAGGCCGAGCATGCGCCCCGAGAGTTGATCCACCAGCTTGAAGGTCTGCAGATCGAGCGCCTCGCCAGTGCCGGTCAGCAGCGACTCCAGGTGCTCGAGCAACGGGGGAATGACCAGCTCGTAGCCATAGCCGCGGGCGGCTTCGAGCAGGCAACGGCGCAAATCTTCGATGTGGCGCGCCTCGGAGGGCAGCACATCGGCGATGTGGTCCGGCAACAGCCAGGCAGACATGGGTGGTTCGACGTCGGGCAAAGGCCGGATTCTACCCTGGCCCCGCCCCGTATGACGCGCAGCCGCGCGCGGCACCGAATCAGCGGCCACCGGCGGCCGCCGTTCCCTTGAACGCTTTGAAAAACTCGGACGACGGGTCGACGATCAGCACGTCGCCCTTGCCGGCGAAGGTGGCCTTGTACGCCTCCAGGCTGCGGTAGAACTGAGCGAACGCCGGGTCTTTGCCAAAAGCCTGGCTGTAAATGCGCGCCGCCTCGGCATCACCTTCACCCTTGATCTTTTGTGCCGTGCGGTAGGCTTCGGCCAGCAGCACCTCGCGTTCGCGGTCGGCTTCGGCACGGATTTTTTCGCCTTCAGCAAAACCGGTCGAGCGCAGTTCATTGGCCACGCGCTTGCGCTCCGCCTCCATGCGGTCGTAGACAGAGCGAGTGATCGACTCGGCGTAATCGATGCGCGAGATGCGCACGTCCACCACGTCCATCCCCCAGGGCTTCTCGGCCCCCCGCACGGCAGCCAGCACCTCGCGCTGCACGGCCGCCATCAACTCCTCGCGCTTGACGGACAGCAACTCGCGCAGCGTGCGCTTGTTGACCTCTTGTTGGAAGGCGTTGCGCACCACGCGGTTGAGCTGCGCCGCGCCGGCCCGCTCGTCGAGCCCCACGTTGCGGATGTAGGCCGAGGGGTCGGAGATGCGCCAGCGCACGTACCAGTCGATGACGACGCGCTGCTTCTCGGCGGTGAGCGTCGGCTCGGTGTCGGTGCTCTCCAGCGTCAGCAGCCGTTTGTCGATGTACGACACGTTTTGAAACGGTGGCGGCAGTTTGACGTTCAGCCCGGGTTCGGTGACCACCTTGCGAATCTGGCCGAACTGAAACACGACGCCGAACTGGCGCTGATCGACCACGAACAGGGTGGAGCTGGCAATCGCCAGCAACACGAGCAGCGAAGAAGCGATGAATCCGATGCGGTTGATCATGGTAGGACTCCGGTCAACGCCCTTCACGGTCGCGACTGCGCAGGTCGTCGCGGCTGCGCGCATCGGCACCCGACGCACCCGCTGCGGCTGACGCGGGGGTGGTCGCCGCTGCCGCGCCGGCCGACGCGGATGCCCCCTGGCTAACCTGTTGCATGATCTTGTCCAGCGGCAGGTACAGCAGATTGGACTGCTGGCGCGTGTCGATCAGCACCTTGGTCACGTTGGCGTAGATTTGCTGCATCGTCTCGAGGTACATGCGTTCGCGGGTGACTTGCGGTGCCTTGGCGTACTCCGCCTGCACGAGCGAGAAGCGTTGCGCGTCACCCTGGGCTTGCGCGACGATACGCGCTTTGTAGCCCTGAGCTTCCTCCAGCAGGCGGGCCGCCGCACCACGGGCGCGCGGCACCACGTCGTTGGCATACGCCTGGGCTTCGTTCTTCGCGCGCTCTCGCTCTTGGCCCGCTTTGAGCACGTCGTCGAACGCGGCCTG